>NZ_JBKOTX010000032.1:0-41388 GCF_047086965.1 Roseovarius halophilus (ex Wu et al. 2025)
GCGTGCGGCCACCCATGACCACACCGTTTTCCAGCTCACCGCGCTGCACGACCTGGTGACGATCACCGGGTCGCTGGTGCTTGGTCTGGCCGTTGCCGGGGCAGCTGGCGGCGGCGGCGCTGATGCTTGCGCGGCAATCCAGCGGGGACGACGGTGTCTGGATCGGATGCGGCACCGGGAAGCCGGCATCTGACCTGACACTGCCTTGGGCGCCGGTGACGGCCGAGCCGGATGCCGCGTTGGCCGATGCCGTTGACAAGCTGGGCGCCGAGGCAGAAAGGGCCGCCAGGCTGGGCGGGCCGGCGCGGGACCTGCCCGTGCGGGAACCGGCGCTGGCGGCGTTTTCGTCACCCGATATCGCCGTTGAGGCGGCGACGGGTCAGCCGGTGGCAGGCAGTGCCCTGACCGTTGCCGTCGGCGCGGACGGTGGCGATGCGCGGCTTTTCCATGATGCCGCACGGGTATCGCCGGCGGCGGTCGAGCTGTTGCGGCACCGCTTGGCGGGAATCGTCGCCGCGATGCACGCGCCCGCCGGGGCGCAGTCGCGTCTTGATGCGCTGGCCGGGCTGCCCGAGACCGAGCGGGAACTGCTGGATGCATGGAACGACACGGCCAAGCCGGTCGACGCCGATCTGACCGTTCATCGCGCCTTCGAGGCGCAGGCGGCACGCACGCCCGATGCCGTGGCACTGGTGTTCGAGGACGAGAGCCTGACCTACGCCGAATTGAACGGCCGCGCGAACGGGCTGGCGCGTCTTTTGATTGATGCCGGTGTCGCCCCCGGGGCGCATGTGGGCCTGTGTACCGGGCGGGGGCCGGACCTGCTGATCGGGGCGCTGGCCATTCTCAAGGCCGGCGGTGCCTACGTGCCGCTCGATCCGGCCTATCCGGCGGACCGGCTGGCGCATTACATTTCCGACAGCGCGGCCAGCCTCATCGTCGCCGGCCAAGAGCAGGCGGGCCTGCTGCCCGAGACGGCGGCGCGGATCATCGACCTTGGCGAGGCGGGCCGGCCGAGCGACGCCGAGAACGTGGATGGCGGCACGCGTGGGCAGGATCTGGCCTACCTGATCTACACCTCCGGGTCCACGGGCACGCCCAAGGGCGTGATGGTGGAGCACCGCAACGTCGCCAATTTCTTTTCCGGGATGGACGACGTGATCGAACGGGGGGAGGACGCCGTGTGGCTGGCGGTCACGAGCCTTGCTTTCGATATCTCGGTGCTGGAGCTGTTCTATACCCTGTCGCGCGGGTTCAAGCTGGTGATCTGCCGCGATGACGGCCCGGCGGCGATTTCCGGGCAGCCCTTCGGATCGTCGGGCCGCCACATGGATTTCAGCCTGTACTACTGGAGCAATGATTGCGGGGCGGGGCCGAACAAGTACGAGCTGCTGCTGGAGGGGGCCAAGTTCGCCGATGCCAACGGTTTCGATGCGCTCTGGACGCCCGAGCGGCATTTCCATGCTTTCGGTGGCCCCTACCCCAACCCGGCCGTGACGGGCGCGGCGGTGGCCGCCCTGACCACGAACCTCTCGGTGCGCGCCGGGAGCTGCGTGGGGCCGCTGCACCACCCGGCGCGCATCGCCGAGGAATGGGCGGTGATCGACAACCTGACGAACGGCAAGACGGGGCTGGCCATCGCCAGTGGCTGGCAGCCCGAGGATTTCGTGCTGCGCCCGGAAAACACGCCCCCCGAGAACAAGACCGCGATGGCCGGGACGATCGACCAGTTGCGCCGGCTCTGGCGGGGCGAGGCGGTGGAATTCCCGATGAAATCGGGGGAAGCGGTGCCGGTGGTCACGCAGCCGCGCCCGGTTTCGGACGAGGTGGCGCTGTGGGTTACCACGGCCGGCAACCCGGCCACGTGGCGCGAGGCGGGGCACATGGGCGCCAACGTGTTGACCCACCTGCTGGGCCAAGACATCGCCGAGGTGGGCGAGAAGATCACGATCTACCATCAGGCGCTGCGCGAGGCCGGGCACGACCCGGCGGATTTCACCGTGACGGTAATGCTGCACACCCTCATCGGCGAAAGCCGCGAGCAGGTGGCCGAGATCGTGCGCGGCCCGCTGAAGGATTACCTGCGCAGCGCGGCGGGGTTGATCAAGCAATATGCGTGGGCCTTCCCGGCCTTCAAGAAACCGCAGGGCGTGACCAACCCGTTCGAGGTGGATCTGAGCGCGCTCGATGACGCGGAGATGGAGGCGATCCTCGACTTCGCCTTCGAGCGTTACTTTCACGATGCGGGCCTGTTCGGCACGGTCGATGACGGCGTGGCGCGGATCGAACAGCTCAGGCAGATCGGCGTCGGCGAGGTTGCCTGTCTGATCGACTACGGGGTGCCGACAGCCGAGGTGATGCACAGCCTTGGCTATCTGGCCGAGGTGCGGGCGCAGGCGAACCGGCCCGCGGACATCGCGGCGTACGATCATTCGATCGCCGCGCAGATCATCCGCCATCGCGTGACGCACATGCAATGCACGCCCAGCATGGCACGGATGCTGACCATGAACGACGAGGCCTGTTCCGCAATCGGGCAGATCAGGCAGCTTTACCTTGGCGGTGAAGCGCTGCCAGGGGCGCTGGTCGACGAGTTGCGTCGCCACACGCGCGCGCGTATCACCAACATGTACGGCCCCACGGAAACGACGATCTGGTCGACGGTTCAGCCCGTCGAGGGCGCGGGTGGCTCGGCGCCGGCGATGCCGGTGGGCCGGCCGATCGCGAACACGTCGGTTCACGTGGTCGATGAAAGCGGGCGCCGGGTGCCGGTCGGCGTGACCGGCGAGCTTCTCATCGGCGGGGCCGGGGTGACGCGCGGCTACTGGCAGAGGCCCGAGATGACGGCGGACAAGTTTGTTGCCGACGATGTCGTGCCGGACGGTGACGGCCGGCTTTACCGTACCGGGGATCTGGTATGCTGGCGGACGGACGGAACGCTGGAATACCGGGGGCGGGCCGACCACCAGGTCAAGATCCGCGGCCAGCGGATCGAGCTGGGCGAGATCGAGGCGCGGCTGAACAGCTTTGAGGCCGTCAAGGAAGCCGTGGTCGTGCCGCGTCAGCACACCAACGGCGAGACGTATCTGGCCGCCTACATGATCGGGCGCCGGGACGTGGCGCCGGACAGCTTGAAAAAGTATCTCGCCGCGCATTTGCCGGAGGTCATGGTGCCGTCGCATTTCACGGTGCTGGACGAATTCCCGCTGACGCCCAATCGCAAGATCGACCGCAAGGCGCTGCCCGACCCCGCCGACGCGCCGGATGCGGCCGCCGCGCCGGATGTCGCGACGCATGTCGGGGAGGGCGGGACCGACGCCGCCATCGCGGCTGTCTGGTCGCGGATCCTCGGGGTTCGGAACATCGGGCGCGAGGACAGTTTCTTTGACCTTGGAGGCCATTCATTGCTGGCGGTGCAGGCGCATCGCGAACTGAAGGCGGCCCTTGAACTGCCGCAACTGTCGGTGACGGACATATTCCGTTTCCCGAAACTGGCGGCGCTGGCGGGGCACGTGGACAAGCTGCGCGGTGATACAGGCGGTGACGAGGCGCCGGGCGCCGGTGCGGATAGCACGCTGGTCAATGCCGAAACCATGTCCAAGCGCCGCGCCATGCGCGCGGCCCGGTCGAGGAGGGCGATATGAACGCTTTTGCCGATATCCATTCGCTGGACGTCGCACAGGCCATGCTGCGGTCGATCTTTCCCGACGGTGTGGCGATCGGCGTGACATCGCCGGACGAGGACGTGCATGACCTGCTGGCCGCGGAAGAAGCCAGCCTGCCGAAAGCGACGGCGGCGCGACAGCGCGAGTTCGCGGCGGGCCGGCGTGCCGCGCATCAGGCCATGGCGGCGTTGGGGCAGGCGGTACGGCCGGTCGTGGCCGGGGCGGATCGTGCGCCCGTCTGGCCGGATGGCCTGACCGGCAGCATTTCGCATGATGACAGCGTTTGCGTCGCGGCGGTGGCTTCTTCCTGCGGTTTCGCCGCGCTCGGGCTGGATATCGAGCCCGACGCGGAGCTGCCGCGTGAGTTGGAGCCCGAGATCTGCACGGTCGGGGAACTGGCGTGGCTGTCGGTGCAACCGTCCAGCCTGCGCGGCCGGCTGGGGCGGTTGATCTTCAGCGCCAAGGAGGCCGCGTACAAGTGCCAGTATACCCGAAGCCGGACGGTCCTGGGCTTTGACGCGATGGAGATCACCCCGGATCCACAGACAGGCCAGTTTGAGGCGACATTCACCCGGGATGTCCCCGGTTTCCCGGCCCGAAGCCAGTTGGCCGGACGGTTCGTATTAGGCGGTGGCGTCCTGATGTGCGGTGTCACGCTGTCGGCTGAACAGGCGCGTTCCGCCGATCCCGGCGGTGGGTGACCGACCCGCGGATTTGTCACGTTCAAGGGAGCGAAGGATGATGCATCGTAGAGGTTTTCTGCCACTTCCGATCCTGTGGCTTGCCACGCTTCTGGGCGGGTCGGCATGGGCCGGGCTCAAGAAAAGCGCGCAACAGCTGGAAAGCGCGGCGTATGCCGACCCCATGCCGGCACCGCCCGGGCCGCTGCGCGTGTTTCACCTTGGGCACAGCCTTGTCGGGCGCGACATGCCCGCGATGCTGGCACAGATGGCGGGCGCGGGCCACCGTTATGAAAGCCAGCTTGGCTGGGGTACACCGCTCAGGGCGCACTGGGAAGACAATGTGCCGATCAAGGGATTTGACACCGAGAACGATCACGCGCGGTTCCGCCCGGCGATGGAGGCCGTGTCATCCGGGGAGTACGATGCGGTTGTCCTGACCGAGATGGTCGAGCTGCGCGACGCGATCCGATACCATCAGAGCGGCAAGTACCTGTCCCTGTGGGCCGATCTCGCGCGGAACGCGGACCCCGGGACGCGCGTCTACCTGTACGAGACATGGCATCCGACCGACGACCCCGACGGATGGTTGACCCGTCTGGACGACGACCTTGAAAAGCTGTGGGAGGACAGGCTGTTGGCGGTCGACCTGCGCCGGAACGGCGGCGAGCGTCCCGTTCACGTCATCCCGGCCGGGCAGGTGATGGCGCGGTTCGTTCGCAAGGTGGAAAGCGCCGATGGCGTCGACAACATCGGGTCGCGTCATGACTTGTTCGCGCGGCAGGAGAACGGCGCGCGGGACCCGATCCATTTCAATGACATGGGGGCATATCTGGTCGCCCTGACGCATTACGCGGTGCTGTACCACGAATCGCCGGTGGGCCTGCCCCGGCAGTTGCGGCGCGCGGATGGTCGCGCGGCAACCGCGCCCGGCCCCGAGGCGGCACGGCTCATGCAGGAAACCGTGCAGGAGGTCGTGACCGGCTATGCCAAGACGGGTGTCGCGGCATGAACGTGTCCGGGGTGCTGCTTTCGGTTCTTCTGGTGGGGCACAGCCTTTTCGGCAAGGACACGCCGCAGATGCTGAAGCAACTTCTGTCGGCACGAGGGCCCGACGCCGAGGTGGCGTTCCAAATCATCAACGGCGCGCCGCTGGTCTACAATTGGGAACACGGACATGACGCCGAGGGCGTGAACGCGCGGGATTTCCTTGCGCGGCAGGATCCGGGTGTCGTCATCCTGACCGAGGCGCTGCCGCTGGATGATCATCTTGAATGGAGCGGCACCCATGAACACGCGCTGAAATATTACGAGGCCGCGGTGGCCGACGCGCCGGGCACGCGGGTTTTCCTGCAACAGACATGGCCGAGCGGGGTGGACACTGCCGGGTGGACCGATGCCATCGCCGCGAACCGGTCGAAATGGCAGGGCGTCGTCGATTACGTGAACCGCAATACCGCGTTGCCCGGTCCGTCGATGCGGCTGCTTCCGGCCGGCGACGCGATGCTGGCGCTTGACGCCGAAATCGAGGCGGGGCGGGTGCCCGGGATCGCCTCCATTTCGGCGCTATTCGATGACGATGTGCACCTGAGCGACATCGGCCACTATTTCGTCGCCTCATTGCAATACGCCGTCATCACCGGGGAAAACCCGGTCGGGTTGCCGCGGGCGCTGTCGAACAAATGGGGCAAGCCCTACGAGGCGCCAGCGCCCGGGGCGGCGGAACGCCTGCAGGAAATCGCGTGGCGCGTGGCGCAGGCCGTGCCGGATGCGGCGGCCGTGACGCCGTCGCAACCGTCCAACGCGGCAGTGCCAACGCCGGAAACGGCGACGGAGACGCGCGACGCGCCGGATTGGGATATGCAGGCGAAGGATGTGCTGCGCAACGTGCCGCAGGGGATACTGCCCGCGGCGAACGCCACGATCGGGATCGGGCTGACGGGCGTGAATGACTGGTCGGTCCAGCAGCCGTTTCTGAACGTGATGAAAACCGCCCGGCCCTGGATCGTTCACAAGGCCGGGCAATGGGGTGGCGGCGGCGTGGCGGAGCTCAGGGAGAACGGTGTTCTCGATGCGGATGGCTGGCCCGTGCGCCTGCCGCGCGAACTGGGGACCGTGGGCACCGTGATCCTGACGGACCTTCCCGCCGAGGCGGGGTCGATTGCCGGGCGGTACCGGTTGAGTTTCGACGGTACCGGCGTCGTCGAGGTGATGGGCCGCGCCGAGAACAAGCAATACGGCAAGAACGAGGTGTTTTTCGATTTCACCCCGGGGGACGGCCCGGTGGAAATACGGCTGCGCCGGAGCGATCCGGCACGGACGGGCGATTACGTCCGCAACATCCGTGTCGTGAAGGTCGAGCATCTGGACCGTTTCGCGCGCGGGGAAATCTTCAACCCGCTTTTCCTGTCGCGGATCAGGGATTTCGACACGCTGCGTTACATGGACTGGATGGACACCAATCATTCGCAACTGTCGCGGTGGCGCGACCGGCCGCGTGTGGCGGATTACACCTATGCCAGCGCCGGCGGTGTCCCGCTGGAAATCATGCTGGAGCTGGCCCGCCAGAGCGGTACGAACGCATGGTTCAACATGCCGCATCAGGCGGACGACGATTACGTCCGCCGCTTCGCGCGCACGGTGCGCGATGGCCTCGGGCCGGAGACGCGCGTCTACGTGGAATTTTCGAACGAGGTCTGGAACTGGGCGTTCAGCCAAGCGAAATGGGCGTCGGCGCGGGCCGCCGAGTTATGGGGCAACGAAGACGCCGGCGGGCAATTCTACGGCATGCGGGCGGCACAGGTCGCGCGGATATGGTCGGACGTGTTTGCCGGGGCCGGTGCGCCGGGGCCCGAACTGGTCAACGTGATCTCGACGCAAACCGGGTGGCTGGGGCTGGAGGAGAGTATCCTGAACGCGCCGCTCTGGCAGGAAAGCGATCCGGATGTGCGCGCGCCGGTCACGTATTTCGACGCCTACGCGGTAACGGGGTATTTCGGCGGTATCCTCGGCACCGAGGACCGCGCGGGCATGGTCCGGGACTGGTTGGCCGAAAGCCGGGCCAAGGCCCGGCAAACGGCCCGTGAAAGTGGCCTGACAGGGGCCGCGGCCGAGACCCATGTGTCGGACCATGCCTACGACATGGCGAGCCGGCGTGCGGGCCTGGAACTGCTGAACGGAACGGTCAGCGGGGATGACAGCGATACGCTTGCCGACCTGCTGGGCCGGGTTCTGCCCTATCACGCGCGCGTGGCCGCGGCGAATGATCTGGACCTGGTGATGTACGAGGGAGGAACGCATCTTGTCGGGATCGGCTCGATGGTTGATGACGCGGCGTTGACGCGGTTCTTCACGCATTTCAACTACACGCCGCAGATGGGCAGGCTCTACGAGGTGCTGCTTGCCGGCTGGCGCCGCCTTGGAGGGGGCCAGTTCAACGCCTACGCGGACATGAACACGCCATCGAAATGGGGTAGCTGGGGCGCGCTGCGTTACCTGACGGATGACAATCCGCGGTGGCGCGCGCTGGTCAGTGCCCGGGATTGCGACGGCGACTGCGACCGCATGTAAACGCGGGCACGCGTCGTCGGCGCGGTGGCTCAGATGCCGAAATGGCCGGACAGTTTCCGGGCTTCCTGACCGACGTCATGCCGGGCCAGCGCGCGCTGACGGCCGCGCGCGCCCATGTTTGACAGCTTGTCACGAGAACACGCCGCCATGTCGAGCACAGCCTCGGCCAGCGCCGGCGCGTCCCCGGCGGGAACGAGCCACCCGTTTTCGCCGGGTTTCACCAATTCGGGAATGCCGGCGACATGCGTGGTGATGACGGGGCGGCCTGCCGCCATCGCCTCCATGATGACCATGGGCAGACCTTCGGCGAAGCTGGGCATGACGAGGGCGTGGGACCCGGCAAGCCGCGCCGTGACATCGGCCTCGGACAACCAGCCGGTCAGCGCGATGTTGCGGGCAAGGCCAAGGCGGGCGATCTCGGCCTCGATCAGGCCGCGCAGTTCCCCGTCACCGACAAGGATCAGTTTCGCATCCGGGTGGTGCCGGACGATCTCGGCCATGGCCGCAACCAGGATCATCTGGCCCTTCTGTTCCGCGAAGCGCCCGATCGAGATCAGCCGCAGGGGGCCGTCCGGTACCGGGGCGGGCGCCGGGAAGGCCGCGGGGTCGATCCCGCAATGCACCACCTTGATGCGGTCCCAATAGCCGGGTGCGACCCACCGGCACAATTGCGCGCGCCCGTAGCTGCTGATGGCGACGGTAAAGGCGGAGCGGGCGATCTTTTCGCCGAGGCACAGCGCGCGCGGGGCGTCGAATTCCTCGGGGCCGTGGACGGTGAAACTGTAGTCGGGGCCGCCAAGAACCTTGACGAGCATCGCGACCGTGGCGGCGTTCGTGCCGAAATGCGCATGGATATGGGTGATGCCGGCGTCGGCACATGCCCGCGCGACATGGCAGCCTTCGGCGAAATAGATCAGGTGCCGCAGGACGCCGGTTTCCGATTTCCGGCCGAGGCGGATTGCCAGCCCGAGCGCGCGCGCCGCGGCGCGCGGGGCGGAAAGGGCCATGCGCGCGACAGCACCGAAAAGGGCCGCTGCCCCCTTTTCGAGAACATAGTCCGTTCTCGATTGTTCGGCGTCGTCGAGCGGATCGACAAGCGGCACGGTCGGGCGGCGCATGGCCAGCCGCAGGACGGAATGCCCCTGTTCCTCCAGTGCGCGCAGTTCACGCCGAATGAAACTTTGCGACGGTTGCGGGTAAGTGTTGAGAACATATGCAAGCATCACGTCGGCCCGCCCCTGAAATCGGTTTCATCCTTGGTACCCTGTCGCCCGCATCGTGGAAACCCGGGTTGTTTCCAGTGGCCGACAGTACCGGGCTTGGCCCGGCACTGTTTCTTGATCCGGGGGCAATCAAGTCGGGAATCCGGGCGTGATCGCAGGGTCAATTGACCCGTCACCGGGCAAGCCGTAGCGTCTGACCACGTTCCCGTATTCCAGCCGGATGGCGCTAATTCATGGCCAGTCTGACCGCCACCTTTCAAAGCAACCGACTGCTTTCGCGTGTGCTGCGCAGTTCCTCGTGGCTTGTTCTGGGATATGGCGGATCGCAGTTCCTGCGGCTTGCCTCGAACCTGATCCTGACGCGGCTGCTGTTTCCCGAAGCCTTCGGGATCATGGCGCTTGTCACGATGGTGACGATCGGGTTGTCGATGTTCTCGGACGTGGGAATCAACTCCTCGATCGCGCGGAGCCCGCGGGGCGATGACCCCGATTTCCTGAATACAGCCTGGACGTTGCAGGTGATCCGGGGCTTCGTGCTGTTTGGCGCGACGTGGCTGCTGGCCGCGCCTGTGGCGGAGCTCTACGACGCGCCGGACCTGGCCTATTACCTGCCTGTCGCCGGTCTGTCGCTGGTGGTCAGCGGCTTCAACCCCACCCGCATCGAGACGGCGACACGGCACTTGCTTGTGGGGCGGCTGACGGTGCTTGACCTGCTCGGGCAGTTCATCGGCATCCTGAGCATGATAGCGCTGGCCTACGTCACGCGCTCTGTCTGGGCGCTCGTCATCGGCGGGGTGATCAGTGCGCTTGCGAAACTGTGCCTGACCCATCTTTTCCTGCCCGGGGCGGGCAACCGGTTCCGCTGGGAAAAGACGGCGGCGCACGAACTGATCCATTTCGGCAAATGGATCTTCCTGAGTACCGCGTTCTGGTTCCTCAGCAGTCAGGGGGACAAGGCCATTCTGGGCAAGTTCCTGTCCCTTGATACGCTGGGTATCTACAATGTCGGGTTCTTCATTGCCAGTTTTCCCCTGCTGCTCGGGCAGGCGGTGACGCAGAAGGTCCTGATCCCCGTCTACCGTGAAAAGCCGCCCGGCGCGGCGCCGGAAAACGCCCGCCGCTTGCACCAGATGCGGCTGGGGCTGTCGGCGGGCGTGATCGGTCTGCTGACGGCAATGGCGGTGGCCGGCCCGCCATTGATCTCGGTCCTTTATGACATGCGGTACCAGGATGCCGGCGGCATGGTCGTTGTCATCGCCTGTGCACTCATACCGCAGGCGATCGGCCTGAGTTACGATCAGGCGGCGCTCGCGGCGGGTGACTCGCGCCGGTTCTTCGTTTTCACGGGGGTGCGCGCGGCCTGCCAGATCGGCTTTCTGCTGGTCGCTGTCACGCAATTCGGATTGTTGGGCGCGATGGTGTCCGTCGCGGTCGCGATGCTCGTGGTGCATCCCGTGCTGATCTGGCTGGCCCGGGTGCACGAGGCATGGGACCCGCTGCATGACGTTCTGGCCACGGTTGCGGGGGCATCCGGCGCGGCGTTCGCGGTATGGCTTCACTGGACCGAAATCTTGGCGTTGGCGGGCTGATACCGGGCAGGGCGCGCGCCGCGTTGCGCGCCAGCCTGTTCCGCTTTGCCGCGCGTACCGCGTCAGCCGGTGGACCCGCGGCGGCGCTTCCGCTTGCCATCGACGACAGGTATCGTCACGACGGGTGCGAAGCCGAGCCTCGCTTTCATCTGTGCGCTGGTCCGGATGACCGGGTGGCGCAGGTCAAGCAGGAAGGCGAGGATCAACGCGGCGGCCACGCTCATGACACCGCCCAGTGCCGCCGCCTTTTTCCGGCTGGGCGTCACGGGGTAATCCGGCAGGCTGGCCGGTTCGATGACGGTCAGCCGCGCGGTCTGGCGCCCTTTTTCCAGCTTGTAGGCAACTTCGGCCTGCGCGCGGCGATCCGAGACGACATCCAGTTGATCCTGCAGTTTCTCGACACGCCGGTCGAAGGCGGCAAGCTCGCGTTCGATGCGGGGTGTCGTTTCAATGGTGCTGCTGAGAGCGTCGGCCCGCTCCTCAAGAAGAACGTGCTGTTCCTCGAGCGAGGCCAGTTCAGCCTGAATGTCGCGTGTCTGTTGTTCCAGCGTGGCCGCCCGTTGACCCTGATCGAGGCCCGCAAGTTCGCGTTCGAGCGCGATCATCTCGCGCTCGATTTCAAGCAGCGCGCTGCTGATCGAGGCATACTGGGTCTGACGGAATTCGAGACTGCCCGAAATCGCAAGATCGTTTTCCCGCCGGAAGGCCGTCCGCTCCTGTTCGAGCGTTTCGAGCTCGTCGATGAGTTTCTGTTCCTCGGCGACGAAGAAGTCGAGCGTCTCGCGCGCCTTGGTTATGCTTTCCCGGGTGCTGAGGTCGATCGTGCGCTGTGCGAATTCGTGTGCAACCTGCCGCGCGAGTTCCGGTGTTTCCATGCGGGCCGAGACAGTCAGAACGGCGACGGAGCCATCATCGCCCGCGCCGTCGCTTGCCGCGGCGATGCCATCGATGTTCACCGCCTCGCGCATCAGGACCAGCCGTTCGTTGGGGCGCCGTCCCTTGAAGAGATCATACTTGTCCGCGATCTCGATGACCGAATCGCGCGCCATGAGCTTTTGTTGAACCAGTTGCAGGTGACGCGCCGAGCCGCTGCCGGCCGTTTGCGGCGCAAGATCATCGTTGACCTTGGGCTGAGCGACCTGCAGCACCTCGGCGGATTGGTACATGTGCTGCTGGCCCAACGCGAGGAATACCGACGCGGCGC
The DNA here is from genome assembly GCF_047086965.1 of Roseovarius halophilus (ex Wu et al. 2025). Classification (NCBI taxonomy): domain Bacteria; kingdom Pseudomonadati; phylum Pseudomonadota; class Alphaproteobacteria; order Rhodobacterales; family Roseobacteraceae; genus Roseovarius; species Roseovarius halophilus (ex Wu et al. 2025). Next base: position 11,932 of record NZ_JBKOTX010000032.1, read on the forward strand.
TGCCAATGATGGCCACGGCCGCGATCAGCTTGAAGCGGCGCCGCACCATGTCGGTAAAATCTGCTAGCGTGTAGACTGTTTCCAATGCCTTACCTGTCTCCCGGCGCGGGCCGCCAAAGCCGTGCCCGCCTGCCCCGTGCCCGTGACCTCGGCACAACCAAGCATGTCAGGCTGGCAAAACTATGACACGGCAAGGGCAAAGCAAGTTACCGGTGTCAGATTCGCCCCTTGTTCAGCACGACGCCGAGCAGACGGGTCTGACCGTCGAGAATGCGTTCGCATTCCTCGATCTGCTTCTTGGTGGAACGGGTGCCATCGGAGACGAGAAGCACGCCGTCAACATTGGGCAGGAAGGCCGCGAGATCGTCATGTTCCAGCATTGCGGGCATGTCGTACAGGACGATATCCGGGTCGAGGGCATCCTGCATGGTCTCGAGTACCTGCCCGGTGCCGCTGTCGTGCAACTGTTCGGCGGCGTTGATGTTGACTTCCGAGTTCAGGGCCAGCGCGAGCGTTTCGGACAGGCGCACCATGTGATCCCGGGTCTCTGTGCGGCCTTGGAGGTAGTCCCCGAGAACATGCGTGCCGCCCACGCCCAGCATCTGCGCCACGCCCGGCGCGCGCTGGTCGAGGTCCACGAGGACAGTGCGGGAATCGGGCACCCGGGAAAGGCTGAGTGCGAGATTGACTGCCGTGAAGGTACTGCCGCAGCCGGAGGTCGGCGCCGATACGGCGATGCGGTTCCAGCCTTTCAGTTCCAGTGTGCGCACCAGCCGGGTCCGCAACACGTCGAAGGCCCGGGATGCGGGGTGATCCCGGTCGCGGTCGACGGTGAACCCCGCCTCGTTCGTGGCGTTCTGACGGACCATGCGAATGTGATCCCATTCATCCTGCCACATGCCGTCTGCAAGTGCGGGCGGGGCGCGATGGGCCCGGTCGGCCGACGGGGCAGAGACTGTCGGATGCTCCGGCTGGTGCCGGTCCGGGGCGAGCCCGGACGCCGGTGCCGCCGCCGCTGTCGTCGTTGCGAGCATGTTCATCTCAGTGCCTCCAGATCGCGTGATTTCGGTCAGTAGCCGGTCTGCCGAAGGACGACCCCGACCGTCTGGAACAGGATCTTGATGTCTCCCGTCAAGGACAAGCCGGCAAAATATCGCGCATCCACGGTGGAGCGGTGCGCGAAACTGTTCTCGTTCCGGTCGGAAACCTGCCATTCACCGGTGATACCCGGGCGCATGCGGAAATAGGGGCGCGGGTTCGTATACAGGGACAGCTGGTCGGGCATCATCGGGCGCGGGCCCACGATGCTCATCTCGCCGATGGCGACATTCCACAGCTGCGGCAGTTCGTCGAGCGACGTCTTGCGCAGGACCGCGCCGACCCGCGTGATGCGGGGATCGTTCTTCAGCTTCTGGGTCCGTTCCCATTCGGCGCGTAGCGCGGGATCCGCCGCCAGGTGCCGGGCCAGCGCCGCCTCGGCATCGCGGCTCATCGTCCTGAGCTTCATGATGCTGAACAGCCGGCCGCCCCGGCCTATCCGCTGCTGCCAGTAGAAAGGCGGGCCGCCTTCCAGCCACAGCGCGATGGCGCATATCGCGATGACCGGCAGGCTGATCGGGAGGGTCAGCGTCACGAAGGCGAAGTCCAGTATGCGTTTGCCGTGCTCCACGTACCAGCCGCCGCGGCGTTCCGTGTCGCGGGCGCCTGTCCCTGTCCTGGTGCCTTTCGGTGCGCCGACGTCCGGACCGGTGATCACGAACCCGGACATCCTGCCGCTGCCATGCGCGTCCTGTGCGGACACGGCTTTCAGCGTGCCGTCCCTGAATAGCGTTTCTGTCATCGTTGCCCCCCAGCAACTTTCCGGTTCGTGTCAGACAGACAAGTGGGACCACCGCGAAAATCGCGAAGGTTTTACGACCTGTGAAATTCCGTTGCTTACCGCGGCCTGAGGCAGCCGCCGCGGGTACCGCCATACTGTTTTGGCGGGCGGCACAGACACATTTCCACCTGCTATCTATCGTCTTTATCTTAACTTCTTTGCGTCAAAATTTTGCCCGCTTTCCGGGCAACAGACTGTTTCCCTTATTGAAAACAGATGCGTTAACCGTTGTCGTTGAGGGGTTAATCGTCATTTTCAGGCTGGATTGTTCCGGTTTTGGTAACGGTTGCACCAGAGTGCGCTGAAGGGCGGATTACCCTGTGCCGAGAATCAGCCAGCGGCCACGATTTTGCCAATTTCATGCCATGGACGGACCGGAAACGGGCGTGCCGCGGTAACACGGTGCAGGCGGTAAACGCCCGTTCTCGAACGCACCGGGGTCATGTGAAAGGTGTGAAGGGCCGGTGCCGGGGCTGGTCTCAGAACCTTTCAGACCAGGGCCGCAGGGTCAGTTCCTCGGACCATGCGGACCGCTCCTGGCGTATCGGCGCGCGATAGTTTCGCGTGATCTCGTTCGGGTCCAGCATGCTGACGGGCGCTCCGGGCGCGTCAGTTCTGCCGGGGTTGCGGATCACGCCGTCGATGTTGATCCACGCAAAGTGGATGCCCTGCGGGTGCAGTTCGCGCGACATGCTTTGCGCAAGTCCCCTTTGCGCGAATTTCCCCATCGCGAAGGCCGCGGACCCAGCGAAGCCCTTGGTGCCGGCGGAGGCGCCCGTGAACAGGATGGTGCCGCGCGTGCCGTCTTCGGGCGCGTTGCCGAGCAGGTGCCGCGCGGCCGACAGCCCCGATCCGACCCCGACGATAACGGCGCTTGCCTCAGGCCCCGGTCGTGCCATCGGGCAGTTCATCGGCCCGGGCAAAGCGGAAGAACTCACCGCCCGACCAGACGCCGAACCAGCCATTGTCCCGCGTGCCGAGCTCCACGAGCCGATAGAAGCTCTTGCGGTCGATCAGCGCCTCAAGGTTGTCGCGTACAAGCACATATGGCGACGGTTCCCCGGTGTCGGGGTCGCGCGCTACCCGGACCGGGTGCCGCGGCCCGGCAGTGGCCCTGTCGCCGACATTCGTTTCGAATGTCAGGGTAAGGTCGCGGCCGGTTCCGTCCGGCTCGAAATCGACGGCGACGAACGGGGCATCGTCCACGGTGATCCTGACCTTCTCGACCGGCGTCACGAGGTAATAGTCGTCGCCCTCCTTTCGCAGGATCGTCGAGAAGAGCCGCACCAGACCGGGCCGCCGAATCAGGTCGCCCTCGTGGTACCATGCGCCATCGCGCGTGATGCGGATGTCGATGTCGCCGCTGAAATCCGGGTGCCACTCGTGCACCGGCGGCAAACCCTTGCGCGAAACGTCGCTCGCGGCGGATGCGAGCTGATCGACTGACATTGCCGTGATCGGGTCTTTGCTCATTGCTTTTGCCATTTCGTCAATGCGCGATACATTCTAACCATCAATATAGTGTGCTGAGGAGTTTTTCCATGAGCGATGACGCGGACCTGCTGGCGGGGATCGAGGCGCTTGAGGACAAGCTGGCCGCGGCGCGCGGCTCGATCACGCAGCGCTTCGTCGGGCAGGAACGTGTCGTCGACCTGGCGCTGTCGGCCCTGCTGTGCGGGGGGCATGGTTTGCTGATCGGGCTGCCCGGTCTGGGCAAGACGCGGCTGGTCGAGACGCTTGCGACGGTGATGGGGCTGGACGGCAACCGCATCCAGTTCACCCCCGACCTGATGCCGGCGGATATCCTCGGCAGCGAGGTTCTTGAAACCGGCGAGGACGGCAGCCGTGCCTTCAAGTTCATAGCCGGCCCCATCTTCTGCCAGTTGCTGATGGCCGATGAAATCAACCGGGCCAGCCCGCGCACCCAGTCGGCGTTGCTGCAGGCGATGCAGGAACGGCAGGTCACGGTGGCGGGTCAGAACAGGCCGCTGGCGTCGCCGTTCCATGTTCTGGCCACGCAGAACCCCATCGAGCAGGAAGGCACCTACCCGTTGCCGGAAGCGCAGCTTGACCGGTTTCTCGTGCAGATCGACGTTCCCTACCCGGACCGCGACACCGAGCGGGACATCCTGCTGGCGACAACAGGCGCGTCGGAGGCAACCGCGCACGAGGTCTTCACCGCGCAGGAGCTGGTCGAGGCACAAAACCTGCTGCGCCGGATGCCGGTGGGCGAGTCCGTGATGGAAACAATTCTCGATCTCGTGCGCGCGTTTCGGCCCGAGGATGAGACAGCGCCCGAGACCGTGCGCGAAAACGTCGCGTGGGGGCCCGGTCCGCGCGCGGCGCAAGCGCTGATGCTGACGGTGCGCGCCCGTGCGATGCTGCAGGGCCGCCTCGCGCCGGACGCCGGAGACGTGGCCGCCATGGCGCAGCCGGTTCTGGTGCATCGCATGGCATTGAATTTCGCCGCGCGGGCGCGGGGTGAGAACCTGTCAGACCTGATCAGGACGACCGTCGAGACAATGACAAGGGTAGAGGCCGCCGCGTGACAGAGAGTGCCCGCCTTCGAGCGAGGGCCGAAACCGAAGCGGCCCGCCTACCGCCACTGCTGGCCCGGGCCGAGCAGTTGGCAGGGACGGTTCTGCTGGGTGAACACGGGCGGCGGCGTGCCGGACTGGGCGACGATTTCTGGCAGTACCGTGCCGTGCAGCCGGGTGACGAGAGACGTCACATCGACTGGCGCCGCTCGGCGCGGAGCGACACGCAATTCGTCCGCGAGCGGGAATGGCAGATCGCCCAGAGCGTCCTGTTATGGGTCGATGATTCGGCGTCGATGCGGTTTGCCTCCGATGACTCGCTGCCGGAAAAATCCGACCGGGCGCGCCTGCTGGGTCTTGCGATCGCGATATTGCTCAACCGCGGAGGGGAGCGCGTCGGGCTGAGCGGTCAGTCCCTGCCGCCGAGGCGCGGCAAGGCGCAGATCGAGCGGCTGGCGGCTGCATTGGGCCGACACGGTGACAGCGAGTACGGCGCCCCCGCGAGCGCCGAATTTCCATCGCATGGACATGCCCTGTTCATTTCCGACTGTCTGGGCCAGATCGACCCGTTGAAGCGGGCGCTGACCGACGCGGCGGATCGCGGCGTGCGCGGCGTGCTGCTGCAGGTCCTCGACCCAGCCGAAGAGACGTTTCCCTATCGCGGCCGCACGATTTTCGAGAGCATGGGCGGCACGCTCGCGTTCGAGACGCTGAAGGCGTCGGAGTTGCGCGACCGCTATCGTGAACGGCTGGCCCGGCGAAAGGCCGATCTGGCGCAGTTGTGTGCGCTGACCGGGTGGCGCTATGGCTGCCATCATACGTCTGACTCCGCGCAGTCGGCCCTTCTTTGGCTCTATGGCGCGTTTGAGCGCGGGACGGGTGCGTGATGCCGGGCGCCGTTGCCTTCACGTCGCCGTTGATACTGCTGGCGTTGGCGGCATTGCCGATTCTGTGGTTCATCCTGCGGGCGGTCCCGCCCGCCCCGGTTCGGCGGCGCTTTCCGGGGGTCGCGCTTCTGCTGGGGCTGACGGATGACGACAGCGTCACGGACCGTACGCCGTGGTGGCTGCTGTTGCTGCGGATGCTGGCCGTGGCCGCTGTCATCGTTGCGCTTGCCGGGCCGGTGCTGAATCCCGAACGGGAGGGCGACCGGCCGCCTGGCCAACCACTGCTGATCGTGCTGGACGGCAGTTGGGCCAGTGCGCGGGACTGGGCCGCGCGCCGGAACCTCGTGCAGTCGATGCTGGCCGAGGCGGAGCGGCAGTCGCGCTTGGTGGCCATCCTGCAACTGAGCGCCCCCCAAGCCCCCGTCTTTCGCACGGCGGCCGCGTGGGAGGGCCGCATTTCGGGGCTTGCCCCGAAACCGTGGACGCCATCACCTGACATGATGGCGCGTGCGGCGGCGCTTCTGACCGACGACAGGGTCGAAACGCGCTGGTTGTCGGACGGGCTGGAACGTGCCGGGCGGTCCCGCCTGCTGGAGGCTCTAGAGCAGCGCGGAAGCGTGACGGTCCACCAAAGCCCGGCCCCGATAACCGCGCTCACACCGCCCGAGATGCGTGACGGCGATCTCGAATTGACGCTGCGCCGCACTGGCGGCGGACCGGCGCAGGAAGTCGTTGTGGAGGCTTACGGGCGCGATCCGGCCGGCGTGATGCGCGTGCTGGAAGAGGTTCCCGTGACTTTCGCGCAGGGGACCACCGAGGCGGGTGCGACGTTGGCGGTACCGGCGGAGTTGCGGGCGCGCGTGGCACGCCTCGAGATTGCCGGCCAGACCCATGCCGGTGCCGTGACCTTGACAGACGACAGCCTCCAGCGCCGGGAGGTCGCGCTGATCGCGGGCCGGGAAAACCGCGAAGGGCTGGAGTTGCTTTCGCCGCTGCATTACCTTGAACAGGCTCTGACGACGTCGTCTGATCTGCTCGACGGGGCGCTGATGGATGTCCTGCCCGCGAACCCGGACGTGATCGTTCTGGCTGACGTGGCGACGCTTTCGGCGGCCGAGGAGGACGCGCTGCTGGATTGGGCCGAGAAGGGTGGTCTGCTGTTGCGCTTTGCCGGGCCGCGACTGGCCGCCAGCGACGTGTCCCGCAACGAGGAAGACCCGCTGATGCCGGTCCGCCTGAGGGCCGGCGGGCGCACGGTGGGTGGCGCCATGAGTTGGGGCGAGCCAAAGGCACTGGCGCCGTTCGCCGAGGACAGCCCGTTTCACGGCCTGTCCATTCCTGATGATGTCAGGGTCACGGCGCAGGTGATGGCCCAGCCCGACCCGGACCTTGCCGAGAGGGTTGTGGCCCAGCTTACGGACGGCACACCGCTTGTCACGCGCAAATCCATCGGCCGCGGGCAGGTCGTTCTGTTCCACGTCACCGCGAATGCGGAATGGTCGAGCCTGCCGCTGTCGGGCCTTTTCGTGCAAATGCTCGAAAGGCTGGCGGTGTCGTCGCGGGTGGCCTTGCCGGAGCTTGCCGAGGTGGAGGGGACGACATGGCGGGCGGTACGGGTGCTGGACGCGTTTGGCGCGCTCGGGGATGCCGGGGCGCTGCCGGGTGTCGCGGGCGAGCGGCTGATCGCCGGCAGGATCGGGCCCGACCTTCCGCCGGGGCTGTACGAGGGGCCCGATCGCAGGCTCGCGAGAAACGTGATCAACGCCGGGGATGCCGTTGCGCCGGCGGCGTGGCCACCTCGCACGGCGCTGGCCGGGTTCGCCCGCCCGGCCGAGACGCCGCTTGGCGGGTGGCTGCTGGCGTTCTCGCTGGTATTGCTCATGGGGGATATCATCGCGTCACTGGCGCTGTCCGGCAGGCTGTTGCCGGCTCGGGCGGCGCTTCTCGTCGTGGTGGCGCTTGGTCTGCCGGACACCGGTCTTGCGCAGCAGCAAACCGCCGAGGAAAAGGCCATCCGCGCGACCACCGAGGTCGTGCTGGCCCATGTCGTGACCGGCAACGACACGGTCGATACCGCCGCGAATGCCGGTTTGCAGGGATTGAGCGAAACGCTCTACCGGCGCACGTCCGTCGAACCCGCCGACCCGATCGCGGTAAACCTCGAGACGGATGAACTTGCCTTCTACCCGTTGCTGTACTGGCCCGTCATCCCCGACCAGCCGATTCCGTCTGCCAACGCCTACGCGAAACTCAATACCTATCTGCGCACCGGCGGGATGATCCTGTTCGATACCCGTGATTCGAATGTTTCCGGCTTCGGCGCGTCATCGCCCAACGGGCGGAAATTGCAGGAACTGGCAGAGCCGCTGGACGTGCCACCACTTGAACCCGTGCCCGAGGATCACGTGCTGACGCGGACATTCTACCTCTTGCAGGATTTTCCCGGGCGTCATTCGGGACGCACCATCTGGGTCGAGGCCGCGCCGCCCGACGCGGAGAAGATCGAGGGGATGCCGTTTCGCGATCTGAACGACAACGTCACGCCCGTGGTGATCGGCGGAAACGACTGGGCATCGGCATGGGCCGTCGATGAAAACGGCGACCCGATGTTTCCGGTCGGACGTGGCTTCGCGGGTGAGCGCCAGAGGGAGCTTTCCTACCGCTTCGGGGTCAATCTGGTCATGCATGTACTGACAGGAAACTACAAATCCGACCAGGTGCATGTGCCGGCGTTGCTGAACAGGTTGGGTCAATGACGGGCAATATCCTTTTCGAGCCTCTGCTGCCGTGGTGGATGATCGGCATGATGGCGGGCCTGCTGGCCCTGGGCGTGACGCTCGCCCTGTGGCGCGGGCTGTCGGGCTGGGGGTTGCGGTTGCTGGCCGGCGCGGTGATAATCGCGGCCCTTTGCGGGCCCGTGTACCAGCGCGAAGACCGTGATCCGCTCAGCGATATCGTGTTGCTGGTGGAGGATGAAAGCGCCAGCCAGCGCCTGGCCGACCGGGCCGAGGCGGCGTCGGCGGCGTCGGACGCCATCGCCTCGGATCTGGCAGCCATGGAGAATACCGACGTGCGGCGCGTGACCGTCCGGGACGCGCCCGACAACGCGGGCACACAGTTGATGACGGCGCTTTCCGAGGCGCTGGCAGAGGAGCCGAGCGGCCGCGTTGCCGGCGTGATCACGCTTTCGGACGGGCGTGTGCACGATATGGCGCGTGCGCCCGATGTTCCGGCGCCGCTGCATCTTCTGCATACCGGCCGCAAGGGAGACTGGGACAGGCGCCTGATCGTGCAGGATGCCCCGGCATTCGCCATTCTAGACGAAGAGGTCACGTTGCGCCTGCGCATCACCGATGACGGGGCCGCCCCGGACGCCGGTGAAACCGTGCCGCTGGAAATTTCCATAGACGGCGAAGAGGCGCAACGCTTCGACGTGCCGCTTGACCGGCCCATCGAACTGCCCGTGACCCTGCCGCATGCCGGGCGCAACGTGTTGCAGTTCACCACGCCGAGCGTGCCCGGGGAACTTACCGACCGCAACAATACGGCGCTTGTTCAGATGAACGGCGTTCGGGACCGATTGAGCGTGCTGCTGGTCTCGGGGCAGCCGCATCCTGGCGGGCGGACGTGGCGCAACCTTCTGAAGTCCGACAGCTCCGTCGATCTGGTTCATTTCACGATCCTGAGACCACCCGAGAAACAGGATGGCGTGCCGGTTCGGGAACTGTCGTTGATCGCCTTTCCGACCCGCGAACTATTCCTCGAAAAGATCGAGGATTTCGACCTGATCATCTTTGACCGGTACAAGCGCCGGGGCATCCTGCCGTCGGTCTACCTCGACAATGTTCGCGATTACGTCGAGCAGGGCGGCGCGATGCTGATCGCGGCCGGCCCGGATTTCGCGAGCGCCGACAGCATCTACCGCACGCCGCTCGAGTCGATCGTCCCCGCGCGCCCGACGGCACGCGTTCTGGAGCAACATTACCGGCCGGAAGTGACGGACCTTGGCGCGCGCCATCCGGTAACCTCGGGGTTGCCCGGGGGCGAGGGCCCCGGCTGGGGCCGCTGGATCCGGCAGATCGAACTCGAGGAGGCGACGGGACAAGTCGCCATGACGGGCGCCGACGACAAGCCGTTGCTCGTGCTTGATCGTGTCGGCGACGGCCGGGTGGCGCTGCTGGGGTCCGATCAAGCGTGGTTGTGGAATCGCGGATACGAAGGGGGCGGGCCGCAGTTGGAACTCTTGCGGCGCTTGGCCCACTGGATGATGAAGGAGCCGGAACTGGAGGAAGAGGCGCTCCGGGCCGAGGCGACGGGGCAGACCATGCGCATCGTGCGTCGCTCGTTGTCGGACGAGGTGCCGCCGGTCATCATTACCACGCCTTCGGGTGACATTATCGAGCGTGAATTGGAAAAGAAGGCGCCGGGCAGGTTCGAAACCGTGTTCGAGGGCGGCCAGATCGGGCTTTACCACCTTGAGAACGGAGAGCAGACCGCGGTTATCGGCCTTGGACCGGCAGCACCCAGGGAGTTCGAGCAGACGATCGCGACGGGCGATATCCTGCGCCCCGGGATCGAAGCGACGAATGGCGGTGTCAAGGCATTGGCCGACGGCATCCCCACGATCAGGCAGGTCCGCGCCGGCCGGCCGGCCGCCGGCCGCGGCTGGATCGGTATAACGCCGCGCGGGGCTTACAAGACCACGAGCCTCGTGCAGTTTCCGTTGCTGCCGCCCTGGCTGGTTCTGGCATTGTTCAGTGCGCTCATCATCGGTGGCTGGCTGCGGGAAGGTCGGCGTTGAGACCGTGGCCGTGCCCACCGTGCGGGCAGGCTTGCGACGCTTTTGGCAACTCCACCTTGCCACAGGCCGAAATTGGTTATATTTTGTTACCAATGATGGGAGACTGACCTTGGAAATGCCGCGCCCCAATTCGTCCGTGCTGTCGCGCAAGGCAGATCTTGTCGCGCGGCTGCAACAGGTGCTTCGAGCTGATGCGGTGATCTCGGACGAGGCCGAAACCCGCGCTTATGAATGCGATGCACTGACGGCCTACAAGTGCCCGCCGCTGTTGGTCGTGCTTCCGTCCTCGACCGAGGAAGTTTCACAGATACTGCGGATTTGTCACGAAATGGACGTGCCGGTCGTGCCGCGCGGGGCCGGAACGTCGCTTGCCGGCGGCGCCCTGCCCAGCGGGGACAGCGTGATTCTGGGGGTCGCGCGGCTCAACGAGGTGCTCGAGACCGATTTCGACAACCGTTTCATCCGCGTGCAAACCGGCAAGACGAACCTTTCGGTGACAGGCGCCGTGGAAGAGAACGGTTTTTTCTACGCGCCGGACCCGTCCAGTCAGCTGGCCTGCGCGATTGCCGGCAACATCGCGATGAATTCGGGCGGCGCGCATTGCCTGAAATACGGCGTGACGACGAACAACCTTCTTGGTGTGACCATGGTGCTCATGGATGGCACCGTGATCGAGTTGGGCGGCGCGCACCTGGACGCGGCCGGGTATGACCTTCTGGGGCTGATCTGCGGGTCCGAGGGGCAGCTCGGGGTCGTGACAGAGGCGAGTTTGCGCATCCTGCACGCGCCGGAGGGCGCCCGCCCCGCGTTGATCGGCTTCGATAGTAACGAGGTGGCCGGCCGGTGCGTGTCGGACATCATCAAGGCCGGGGTGCTGCCGGTCGCCATCGAATTCATGGACCGGCCCTGCATTCGCGCGACCGAAGCCTTTGCCGGGGCGGGGTATCCCGATTGCGAGGCGTTGCTGATCGTCGAGGTCGAAGGCAGCGACGCGGAAATCGACGAACAGCTTGCCCGGATCACCGAGATCGCGCAGCGCCACGACCCGGTGGAGCTGCGACAAAGCAGTTCACCCGAGGAAAGCGCCAAGATCTGGCTGGGCCGCAAATCGGCCTTCGGGGCCATGGGGCAGATCAATGACTACATGTGTCTGGATGGCACGATCCCGGTCAGCGAATTGCCCTTCGTGCTCAAGCGGATCGGCGAGATGAGCCGGGAATTCGGGCTGGATGTCGCGAATGTCTTTCACGCGGGTGACGGAAACATGCACCCGCTGATCCTGTTCGATGCGAACCAGCCGGGGCAGCTGGAAACCTGCGAAGCATTGGGGGCCGAGATACTCAAGCTCTGCGTCGAGGTCGGCGGCTGTCTGACGGGTGAGCACGGTGTCGGCGTGGAGAAGCGGGATCTCATGGTCAATCAGTACGCGCCGGAGGACCTGGAGTGCCAGATGGCCGTCAAGGATGTTTTCGACCGGAAATGGCTGCTGAACCCGGCGAAGGTTTTCCCGTTGCAGGCATCGCACGCGCGCAGAAGCCACGGCGGCTGATGCGGAACGGAGAGACAATGCTGACACCGGAAACCGAAGACGATCTTGCAGCCCTCGTGGCTGAGGGCGCCACGCCCTTCCGGGTGTTCGGGGGCGACACGCGGCCGTTGGGCGCCCCTGTCAACGCAGCCCCGTTGTCAACGCGCGCAATGTCCGGGATCGGCCTCTATGATCCCGGTGCCTTGACCATGGTCGTGCGAGCGGGCACGCCACTGGCCGAGGTCGAGACGGCTCTTGCCGCCGAGGGGCAGCGCCTTGCCTTCGAACCGATGGACCACCGCGGTTTGCTGGGCACCGAGGGAACGCCAACCATCGGCGGGGTTGTTGGGGCCAATGTGTCCGGGCCGCGCCGTATTCAGGCCGGGGCTTGCCGCGATTTCGTGCTGGGGGTCCGCTTCGTCGACGGGCGCGGGCAGGTCATCAAGAATGGTGGCCGCGTGATGAAGAACGTGACGGGCTATGATCTCGTCAAGCTGATGGCCGGCAGTTACGGCACCTTGGGCATCATGACCGAATTGTCGCTCAAGGTACTGCCCGACACGCAGATCACCAACCTTGTCACGCTGCGGGGGCTGGATGATGCCACCGCCATCAAGGCCCTGTCGCGCGCGCTGGCATCGCCCTGCGATGTGACAGGGGCCGCCCACCTTCAGAAAGGTGAGGCAGGCGCGCCTGTCACGATGATCCGGATCGAAGGTTTCGCGAACTCGGTTTCCTATCGAGCCGGTGAATTGCAGAAGCTGTTGGCGGGGTATGGCGAGGTCACCTTGGACAATGATGACGAGTCCGCCCGCGCGGCGTGGGCGTCGGTGCGCGATGTCGCGCCGTTTCACGGACGGCCGGGCGACGTCTGGCGCGTTTCCACGAAACCAACCGACGGCCCGGGGATCGTTGCCCGCCTGCAAGATGTCGAGGCGATATACGACTGGGGCGGCGGGCTGGTCTGGCTTCTCGTGCCGGAAGGCAGCCAGCAACAGACGATCCGGCGCGCGGTTTCGGAGCTTGGCGGCCATGCCATGCTGGTCCGGGGGGGCCGGGCAAGCGGCGCCTTCCAGCCCTTGGCAGGCCCCGTCGCGGCCTTGCAGGAGGGCCTGCGCCACCGCTTCGATCCGCGCGGCCTGTTCAACCCGGGGCTCATGACGGCCATGGACGCGGCATGATCGGCCCGGTATTCCTTTCAATCCGGTCGCCCGTTGCGCATCGCGCGCAGACCGGGCGGCGCATGGTTCATACGGGCCGGTCTTCATGAAAACGGAATTCACCACGCAGCAGTTGCAGGACCCGGATGTCGCCCGATCGAACGAGATCCTCAGGGCCTGCGTGCACTGCGGTTTCTGCACCGCGACGTGCCCCACCTATCAGGTTCTGGGGGACGAGCTGGACAGTCCGCGCGGGCGCATTTACCTGATCAAGGACATGCTGGAAAACGAGCGTGTGCCGGATGACCGCACGGTGACGCATATCGACCGCTGCCTGTCCTGCCTCGCCTGCATGACGACCTGCCCGTCGGGCGTGCATTACATGCATCTTGTCGACCATGCGCGCACCTATATCGAGGAAAACTACAAACGGCCGATGGGAGAGCGGCTCCTGCGGTGGATTCTGGCGCGTATCCTGCCCTACCCAGGGCGTTTCCGCTTGGCGCTGCTCGGCGCCAAGATAGGTCGGCCCTTTGCCCGCCTGGTGCCGGACGCACGGCTTCGCGCCATGCTCGAGATGGCGCCCAAGCGGATCCCGCCAGTGAGCCGCAATGATGATCCGCAGACCTTCACGCCGAAAAACCCGAAGCGGAAGCGCGTCGCGCTCATGACTGGGTGCGCGCAACGCGCGTTGAACACGGATATCAACGACGCGACCATCCGCCTTCTGACGCGGTTGGGCTGCGAGGTCGTCGTGGCGGAGGGGGCGGGCTGTTGCGGCGCGCTGACGCACCACATGGGCAAAACCGACGAAAGCCACGGCACCGCCGAACGGAACATCCGGGCGTGGTCGCGCGAAATGGATGCGGGCGGGCTGGACGCCATCGTGATCAACACGTCCGGGTGTGGCACGACCGTGAAGGATTACGGCCACATGTTCCGCAACACGGCCCTTGCCGAGGACGCGAAGAAGGTGTCCGAGATCGCGGTGGACGTCTCCGAACTGCTGATGCAACTGGATGTTCCCGCGACGCAGGGCCAAGACATCACGGTGGCGTACCATGCGGCCTGCTCCCTGCAGCACGGCCAGCAGATCAAGACCTATCCCAAGCAATTGCTCAAGCAGTGCGGTTTCGCCGTGGTCGAGCCGGCCGACAGCCACCTGTGTTGCGGCAGCGCGGGTACCTACAACCTGATGCAGCCCGCGATTTCCAAACAACTGAAGGACCGCAAGATACGCACCCTGGAGGCAAAGCAACCCGATATCATTGCAGCCGGAAATATCGGCTGCATGATGCAGATCGGTTCGGGCAGCGATGTCCCCGTCGTGCATACGGTCGAGCTGCTGGACTGGGCGACCGGTGGTCCGGTCCCGCCGGTGTTGGAAGAAACCGACGCGACGGTTCCGAAATTGCGCTGAGTGTCCAAAATTCGCCCCAGTTTCCTGTTATGCAACGCGCAACTAGGGCACGGAGTGGATGTTTTGCGCGGATTTCTTGCTGTCTTCCTTTTCCTTCTGGCGACGGGCGCCGCGACTGCCGGCGACAGCCGGCTGCAGCGGCTGGATACAGGCGATGACGGCCGTGCGTGGGAAGCGGTCGGCCGTCTGGATCTTGCCGGGCGCGGGTTTTGCACGGCCACGCTGATCGCGCCGGACGTGGTGCTGACGGCCGCGCATTGTCTTTTTGACAAGGTGGACGGATCGCGGCTGGAAACCTCGAAAATCGAGTTCCTTGCGGGCTGGCGGAACGGCCGCGCCTCGGCCTACCGCCGGATTCGGCGCGCGGTGCTTCACCCCGATTACGATTTCAGTGCCGACGTGTCGTCGGACCGCGTGCGCAACGATATCGCGCTGCTGAAACTGTATCATCCCATCCGCAACACGCGCGTGATCCCGTTTCAAACCGACAGGCAACCGCGCAAGGGGGATCGCATCGGGGTCGTGAGTTATGCACTGGATCGTGCCGAGGCGCCATCGCTTCAGGAAGTGTGCGACGTGATGGCCCGCCAGCAGGGGATGCTCGTGATGTCGTGCGAGGTGGATTTCGGATCCTCCGGGGCGCCGATTTTCAGTTTCGACTCCGGGCAGGCGCGGGTGGTTTCGGTAGTTTCGGCAATGGCCGAACTTGACGGGCGCAAGGTTTCGCTCGGGACCGAGCTACAGGACTCGCTTGACCTTTTGCGGTCGCGGCTGACGCCCGGCGGTCGGGGTCTTGCGGAAGAAGCGCCGCGAATACCCGAGCAAGGCACGCGGCAGATATCCGGGGCGAAATTCGCCAAGCCGTGATATCCCGACAGGTGGCGGGATCAGCGCGCGTTTCCCGCTTGCGGGGCAGGTCCGTGCGCATCGCGGCAATGTTCTGTTTTGGTCTTGAAAGGCCTCGTCCCGCTGCCCACATACCGGCTGTCCGGCGCCACCAATGGGCCGGACAGGGAAGCCTGTCCCAAGAGGGAAGGCAGATAACCAGTTATCGCTCAACGGAGGATGACAAATGCGCAATCTTGATTTCGCACCGCTTTACAGGGCAACCGTCGGTTTCGATCAAATCGCCGACATGATGGACAGGGTTCTGTCAAGTGATGTGGCCCAACCCACATATCCCCCCTACAATATCGAGAAGACGGCCGATGACGCGTATTGGGTTTCCATAGCCGTGGCAGGATTCTCCGAAAACGACCTGTCGGTCGAGGTCAAGGAGGGGCAGCTCCTCGTGTCTGCGCGCAAGGCGGATGACGACGGCGAGCGGACCTATCTGCACCGCGGCATCGCGACGCGCGCGTTCGAACGCAAGTTCCAGCTGGCCGATCATGTGCGGGTGACCGGCGCGACCCATGCCGACGGCATGTTGCACATCGACCTTGTCCGCGAAGTACCGGAGGCGCTGAAGCCCCGACGGATCGAGATCGCGAGCAATCGCGCCATCGAAAAAGACGTCGTCGATACGTCCGCGGTGAACTGAGGCCGCGACGCGTTGACGAGAAACGCCTTGCCATCACGATGGCAAGGTGTCGTGCGGAAACCTTAAGGAACCGCGCGCCGCCAATCGGCGCGAGGTTTTTTGTCAGGCAGCGTCAGGCTGCGTGGCGAAGCGTTCATAAAAGGTGGCATTGCGTTCGGCCATGTCGCGCAGCAATGCCGGCGGCGTGAACCGCGCACCGAAACGGGTTGCCAGATCGTCGCACCTTTCTGCGGCATAGGGCGTGCCAAGCATGTCAAGCCAGCTGAACGGGCCGCCGGACCAAGGGGCGAACCCCCACCCGAGAATGGCACCGACATCCCCTTCGCGGATGTCTTCCAGCACGCCTTCCTCCAGCGCGCGGACGGCCTCCAGGACCTGTGCGAACATCAGCCGGTGCTGCACCGTGATCAACTCGGGCTGGTCGCTGCCATGCGGAAATTTGTCAGCCAAGCCGGGCCAATAGCCCAGCCGTTTGCCCTTCTCGTCGTAGTCGTAGAACCCCGCCCCGGCCTTCCGGCCCAGCCGGCCTTCGCCTTCCATCCAGAAGATCACCTCGTCCACGGCGTCGTCGGGGTAATCGTCACCCATTGCCGCCCTTGTGGCGCGGGCGATCTTGGCCCCAAGGTCGATGCTTGTTTCATCCACCAGTTGCAGCGGCCCCACCGGGAAGCCCAACTGGCGCGCCGCGTTGTCGATGAGCGCCGGCGCGACGCCCTCGGCCACCATGCGAATGCCCTCGTTGATATAGGGGATGATGCAGCGATTGGCGTAAAAGAACCGTGCGTCGTTCACGACGATGGGCGTCTTGCGGATCTGGCGCACGTAGTCCAGCGCCTTGGCCACCGCGCGGGGCCCGGTTTCGTTGCCCTTGATGATCTCCACCAGCATCATTTTCTCGACGGGGGAAAAGAAATGTATGCCGATGAAGTTCCCGGGCTTGCTGCTGGCCTTGGCCAGTTCGCTTATCGGCAGGGTGGAGGTGTTCGTGGCGAAGATGCATTCGTCACCGACCACCTCGAGGACGTCCTTGGTGACCTCGGCCTTGATCGTCGGGTCCTCGAAAACGGCCTCGATGATCAGGTCGCATCCTTGCAGCATGGCGTAATCGGTCGTGGCGGTGATCCGGTCAAGCGTTTCCGCCTTCGTCGCTTCGGTCGCCTTGCCGCGCTTTATCCCGGCATCCATGTAATCGGCGGTGTAGGCCTTGCCCCTGTCTGCCGCGTCCTGTTTCTGGTCGATCAGCACGACGTCGATCCCCGCCTGCGCGGAAACGAGCGTGATGCCCGCCCCCATCATGCCGGCGCCCATGACGCCGACTTTCCTGACCTTCTGATCCTCGACATCGGGGCGGTTCGCGCCTTTTTCCAGTGCCTCCTTGTTGATGAAGAGCGAGCGGATCATCGCGGCCGAGGACGGGTTCATCAGCACGTTGGTGAACCAGCGCGCCTCGATCCTCAGCGCGGTGTCGAATGGTACGAGCGCGCCTTCGTAGACGGCCGACAGCAATGCCTTGGCGGCGGGGAAGGCGCCCTGCGTGCGGCCGTTGACCATGGCGGACGCGCCGACGAAGGTCATGAAGCCGTCGGGATGGTAGGGGGCCCCGCCGGGCATCTTGTAGCCCTTTTCGTCCCACGGTTTGACGATCTTGGGGTCGCTGAGCACCCATTCCCGGGCCTTGGCGAGCAGGTCGTCTGCCGGCACGACCTCGTCCACCACGCCGGCGGACTTGGCCTTTTTCGGATCGTTCAGCTTGCCTTCGAGCAACAGCGGCGAGGCGGCCATCGCCCCCATCTTGCGCACGAGCCGCGTGGTGCCGCCCATGCCGGGAAAGATGCCCACCATGATCTCGGGCAGGCCGATCTTGGCCGATGCGTTGTCCGCCGCAAAGATCCGGTGACAGGCAAGTGGAATTTCCAGCCCGATACCGAGCGCGGTGCCGGGCAGGGCGGCCGCGACGGGCTTGCCGCCCTTGTTCTTGTCGTCCATGCCCGCGCGTTCGAGCTTGCGCAGGATGCCGTGCATCCGCATCAGCCCCTCGAACAGGCCCTTGGCCGGCGCGTCCCCGGCCTTTTCCTTCATCCGGGCGATGATGTTCAGGTCCATCCCCCCGGCGAAGCTGCCCGCCTTGCCCGAGGTGATCACGATGCCCCGCACCGCGTCGTCGGCCAGCGCCTCGTCGATGAGCGTTTCGAGATCGTAGAACCCCTGCTCGGTCATGACATTCATCGATTTGCCGACCGTGTCCCAAGTGATCACGGCGACGCCATCGGCGCCTTTTTCCATCGTGAAATCGGTCATTTGCTGTCTCTCCTGTCCGGTCGCCGCATCATACGCGTTCGATGATGGTGGCGGCGCCCATGCCCGAGGCCACGCAGAGCGTGGCGAGGCCGGTTTCCTTGTCGGCGCGTTCCAGTTCGTCCAGAAGCGTGCCGATGATGATGGCACCCGTGGCGCCCAGCGGGTGGCCCATGGCGATGGCGCCCCCGTTCACGTTGACCTTGTCGTGATCGACATCAAACGCTTGCATGAACCGAAGGACGACCGAGGAAAACGCTTCGTTCACCTCGAAAAGGTCGATATCCTTGATCGACATGCCGCTGTCCGCCAGCGCTTTCTCGGTCGCGGGCAAGGGGCCGGTCAGCATGATGGTGGGGTCGGTGCCGATCTTGGTGGTCTGCCGGATCCGCGCACGGGGCCTGAGCCCCCATTTTTCGCCGAATGCCCTGGACCCGACCAGCACGCCGGCCGCGCCATCGACGATGCCCGAGCTGTTGCCGGCATGGTGGATGTGCTCGATCCGCTCCAGATGGGGATATTTCAACTTGGCCACGGCATCGAAGCCGGGCATGACCTCGCCCATGTCCTTGAAGCTCGGCTTGAGACTGCCGAGGGATTGCATGTCGGTGTCGGGGCGCATGTGTTCATCCCTGTCGAGGATGCTCAGGCCGTTCTGGTCGGTCACCTCGATGACGGATTTCGCGAACCGCTCGTGCTGCCATGCCTCGGCGGCGCGTTTCTGGGACTCGACCGCGAAGGCGTCGGCCTCGTCGCGCGTGAAACCGTATTCCGTGGCGATGATGTCTGCGCTGATGCCCTGCGGCACGAAGTAGGTTTCCATGGCCACGCTCGGGTCAACGGCGATCGCCGCCCCGTCGCTGCCCATGGCAACGCGGCCCATCATCTCGACACCGCCGGCAATGTAGGCGTCTCCGGCACCGCCGCGCACCTGGTTGGCGGCAAGGTTCACGGCTTCCATGCCGCTGGCGCAGAAGCGGTTGATCGACAAGCCCGGCATCCGCTGGTCTAGCGACGAGGCCAGAACCGCCGTCCGCGCCAGGCACCCGCCTTGTTCCTTGACCTGCGTGGCATTGCCCCAGATCACGTCCTCGACAGCGTGGCCGTCAAACCCGCTCCGATCCTTGAGTGCGTCGAGCACCTGCGAGGAGAGCCGCACGGCGGTCACCTCGTGCAGGGCGCCATCCTTGCGGCCCTTGCCGCGCGGCGTGCGCACGGCATCGTAGATATAGGCGTCGGTCATCTGTGTCTCCTCGGTCAGGCGCGGTCCGCGGGGGATCCGGGCATAAGGTCATAGGGGTGTTTCCAACCCGGCAGCGCAGCGATGTTGGACAGCCATCGGTCGATTTCGGGCCATTCCGCGCGGTCAAACCCGAATGGCTCGGGGTAGAAAAGATAGCCGCAGCAGCTGAGATCGGCATTTGTCACCGCGTTGCCCACGATCCAGTCGCGCCCCTTCAGATGAGCGTTGAGCGCGGTATACGCCGCCTTGAGCCGCCCCTGCATGAAGATGATGACCTCGGCCGGCCGCTTTTCCTCCGGCAGGAAATTCATCAGAAAGCGCGTCATGCCCGCCTGTGAACTCAGCTTGTGATTGTCCCAGAACATCCATCGCAGAACCTCGCGCGCCTCTTCGGCCGACGTGCCGCCGAACTTGCCCGTCTTTTCCGTTACATAGGTCTGCATGACTGCGGATTGCGTCAAGGCCACGTCGCCGTCGACCAGAACGGGCACCTCGCCCATGACGTTGAGTGCGCGGAATTCCGGCGTGCGGGTCTCGCCCCCGAAGAAATCGACGAAGACGGGCGCCCATGAGAGCCCGGCGAGTTCAAGCGCCAGCGCGGCCTTGTAGGCATTGCCGGATTCGCCGAAACAATGGAGTTGAATGGTCATGGCGCGGCTCCCGGCCCAAATGTCTGAAGCGAGTATTTCCG
The DNA here is from genome assembly GCF_047086965.1 of Roseovarius halophilus (ex Wu et al. 2025). Taxonomy (NCBI): domain Bacteria; kingdom Pseudomonadati; phylum Pseudomonadota; class Alphaproteobacteria; order Rhodobacterales; family Roseobacteraceae; genus Roseovarius; species Roseovarius halophilus (ex Wu et al. 2025). The sequence continues at coordinate 31,913 of NZ_JBKOTX010000032.1, forward strand.
GCAAGATGAAACGATCGGGCATTCACCTGATGTTAACGCAAAGACGTTGTGATCCGATTTGCGGTACAGGCTGGAGAGCCGATGGCCGTGCAAGGTGAAGCCCTGTCCCGGTGACTGATGCCATTCGGCCCGCGCACCGGGCAGGGTGCCTTCGTGCCATTCATCTTGCCGCAAATACTCCACGGGGGTCCGGGGGTGTGAAACCCCCGGTTCCACAGGATGAGTATGTAGCGGGGCCTGAGGGATCGTGGCGTATTGCCTGTCGGTTCCGTCATCCTCTCCCTCGTGCTGCCACAGATGCGTTGCGCGCGGGTATCGGCCCACATTTCGGCGATGTCGTACTCGGCGATGTAGCCGTAACCGCCATGAAGCTGCAGGCATTCGTCCAGTACCTCGCCCTGCGCATCGGTCAGCCAGTATTTCGCCATCGCGGCCTTTTCGACATCGAATTGTCCCGCGATGTGGTCGGAGAGGCATGAGAAAGGTGCGACAGAGCACTTTTGTTGTCCTGCATTGGGCCAGTTTGAAACGGGTGTGCAGCCGTGTTGTCAGGGTCGACGAGCCGAGGGATTGAGGCTGTTTCGCACGGGCAGTGTGGCGCGTCACGGCTCTCTTCACCACGTTCAGGAGGGCGCACCCGATGAACAACTGTTCTTTCGGCAGTCTCTTCGTCACTTGGCAGACGCCGGGGCCGTCCTCGGGCCGAGAGATACGCGAATGGAAAGGATTTCTACGGTTGGCAAGACTGAACTGTGCCGATATCTCCGCCCGCAGCTGATGATCTTTGGTCATCCATGTCATGGGATCACCTCAGCGTTTGCGGGCGTCGAGCTCGGAGTTGAAAATCCTCAGCCGGTGCGTGAACGTGTCCTCGTCGATCACGCTGTCGAAGTTCTCGAAGAGGAAGGACAGTGCCTCGCCCTCGTCCAGCCCGGCTTCCTGCGCGAATTTCCGCAGCCGGCGGTATCCATCCTCGGTCATGGCCGCGTTGAACCGGCGGGTCAGGCGAAAGCGTTTCGGCATTTTTCCTTCCTTTCCGGCGCCGCTCGGGGCGCCTGCAGTCTCAGAACTGTTCGGCCTCCAGCGCCATCACGGGACCGGCCCCGCTTTCGATTCGCGCCAGGTGCATCGCGGTCGCGGGCAGGCGGCGTTTCATGTAGTAACGCCCGGTTGCCAGCTTGGCGCGGTAGAAGGACTCGTCGGAGGTGCCGGCATCCAGCGCCGCCTGTGCTGCCCGGGCCATCTGCGCCCACATGAGTCCAAGGCAAACGTGACCGAAAAGGTGCATGAAATCGTAGGACCCTGAAAGCGCGGCATTCGGATTCTTCATCCCGTTCTGCATGAAGAACATGCCGGCAGACTGCAAATGCTTGGACGCGTCCTTGAGCGGGTCGAGGAAATCGGCCTTGATGGCGTCGTTGTCCTCGTTTTCCTTTATGAAGTCCTTGACCATGTCGAAGAAGGCCATGACGTGCTTTCCGCTGTCCTGCGGCAGCTTGCGCCCCACGAGGTCAAGCGCCTGAACGCCGTTGGCGCCTTCGTAGATCATGGCGATCCGGGCATCGCGGGCGAACTGGGACATGCCCCATTCCTCGATATAGCCGTGCCCGCCGTAGACCTGCTGGGCGAGGATCGTCATGTCGAAGCCCTCGTCCGTGAGAAAGCCCTTGATGACAGGGGTCAGCAGGCTGATCATGCCGTCGGCCGCCTCGTCCCCGCCCCTGTGGGACCGGTCGATCATGCTGGCGCCCCAGAGCATGAAGGCGCGCGCCCCTTCGATGAAGGATTTCTGGTCCATCAGGGCGCGCCGGATGTCCGGATGCACGATGAGAGGGTCTGCCGGGCCGTCTGGGTTCTTGGTGCCGGTCACGTCCCGGCCCTGCAGGCGGTCCTTGGCGTACTCGAGCGCGTTTTGATAGGCAACCTCGGCCTGGGCCAGCCCTTGCATGCCCACGCCGATGCGCGCTTCGTTCATCATGGTGAACATGGCGCGCATGCCCTTGTGTTCCTCGCCCAGCAGGTAGCCGGTCGCGCCGTCATAGTTCATCACGCAGGTGGCGTTGCCGTGAATGCCCATCTTGTCCTCGAGCTTGCCACAGCTGACGCCGTTGCGCTCACCAGGGCTGCCGTCCTCGTTCACGAGAAATTTTGGCACGATGAAAAGCGACACGCCCTTGATCCCCTCGGGCCCGCCGGGGATCTTGGCGAGAACGAGGTGGATGATGTTCTCGGCCAAGTCATGTTCGCCCGACGAGATGAATATTTTCTGGCCGGTCAGCCGGAATGTCCCGTCCCCGCGCGGTTCGGCCTTGGTGCGCATCAGGCCCAGATCGGTGCCGCAATGCGGTTCGGTCAGGTTCATCGTTCCCGTCCAGTCACACGAGAACATCTTGGGCAGGAACGTTGCCTTCTGATCGTTACTGCCATGCGCGAGAATCGTGGAGGCGGCTCCGTGGGTCAGGCCCTGGTACATGGTGAATGCCTGATTGGCGCCCGAGAACATCTCGCCGACGGCGGTGCCCAGCAGGTAGGGCATGTTCTGTCCGCCGTACTGCTCGGGCAGGTCCAGCGCCGTCCAGCCGCCTTCCTTCATCTTTTCGAAGGCATCGCTGAAGCCCTCGGGCGTGCGCACGACGCCGTTTTTCAGAACGCATCCCTCCCTGTCGCCGGTCTGGTTCAAGGGCGCGAGCACTTCTGACGCGATCTTGCCGGCCTCCTCCAGAACGGCCGACGTGAATTCGCCGTCCAGATCGGCATAGCCCGGCGTATCGGCCTGGCTGACCTTGAGGACGTCATGCAGCACGAACTGCATGTCCTTCGTGGGGGCGGTATAACTGGGCATCTTGATCTCCCTGAACTTGCCTTGCGGTCCGCTGCGGTTACTCGGCGGCCTTTCTGCTCTGCCTGATCGAGGCGATCATCTTCTCGCCCCATCTCATCTGGTCCCGCAGGTCGGCGATGGCCTCTTCGAGTTCATCGCGCTGCCTTTCCAGGTCGGCCAGCCGCTCGCGGGCGATCTCGTAAGATTTTGACAGCTGCGTGAGCTGCTGATCCCCCTTGTCGTAGAGGTCGAGAAGTTGACGGATTTCTTCAAGGCTGAAGCCGAAGCGTTTGCCACGCAGGATGAGCTTGAGCCGCGCACGGTCGCGGCGGGTGAAAAGGCGCCTCTGGCCTTCGCGGAAAGGGAAAAGCAGTTCCTTGGATTCGTAGAACCGCAACGTGCGGGGCGTGACGTCGAAATCGTCGCACATCTGGCGGATCGTCATCGTGTCTTCGGTCATCTGTCTTCCTGTGCAGAACGGATCGTGGCCCGGTACCTGCGTTTGTGATGGCCGAGATACAATACTCCCCGGCTTTGACGTAACCGATACGTTGCGTCACTTTCAGGTTGACGTAGGATCAGCCAAGGTAAATCGCGGCGACGTGCAATAATGTTGCGCCGGAATACGTTACCTGTCGGGCAGGGACGCGGCGGTTTCATCGCGCAGGGCCTTCAGTTCGGCGATGGCCTCGTCAAGCTGCGCGCGTTGTTCTGCCAGCTCCTCGAGCTGGCTGTCGGCCAGCGTGATCCAGCTGCGCATCTGGGCTTCCGTGCCTTCGTGCTCGTAGATGAGGAGCCACTGGCGGATGTCCTCCAGCGCGAAGCCGAATTTCCGGCCACGCAGGATCAGCGTCATCCGCGCGATCTCACGCGGCCCGTAGAAGCGTGTGCGCCCTTCGCGCTCCGGCGCCAGAAGCTCGATATACTCATAATACCGCAGGGTGCGCGGCGTCACGTCGAACTTCGCGCACATCTCCTTGAATGACAGGCGTGTTTCTGACATGTCGCTTGCTCCCCTTCGATTAACGTAAAAGCAAGTCTTTCCAAGGGCAACCGCGCCCCCTTGAAGCGGGCAAACAAACAGGCTCATAAAGGTGGCGGCACCGTCGGAGGGAACAATGAGCGCAGACAAGAAGAACATAGCCGAACGATTCATAAGCGCCATTCCGCATTCAAGGGCGCTCGGCATGGAGCTTGGCGCGATAGGGGACGGCAGCGCCGCAATCACCATGGACTATGACCGCCGTTTTGTCGGTGACCCCGATACGGGCGTGATCCATGGCGGTGCCGTGTCGGCGCTGATGGATACGTGCTGCGGTGCCGCGGTGATGAGCCACCCGTCATCGCCGGGCGCGACGGCCACCATAGACCTGCGCATCGACTACATGCGCCCGGCCACGCCCGGTCAGCGTATCGTGGCAAAGGCCGAATGTTACCACGTCACACGGTCGGTGGCGTTTGTCCGGGCCCGTGCCACGGATGATGACACGGGCAACCCGGTCGCGACCGCGACCGGCACTTTCACGGTGGAGGTTGCACCATGAACCGTGCGCGCCCCGAACCAGTTCAGGTCGTGAAACAACGCCGGGATGCCGCGCTCAACGCGCTGGTTCAAGGCGTTCCCTATATCGGATTCCTGGGTATCGGTTTCGAAAGGCGTGGCGATGAGTTGACGTCAATCATGCCTTTTGATGACAAGCTGATCGGCAACCCGCAATTGCCGGCCCTTCACGGAGGGGCGACGGCGGCTTTTCTGGAAGTGACGGCGATCATCGGGCTCAGTTGGTCGATGTTGTGGGACGAGGTCGAAAGCGGTGAGCTGAGCGTCGTGGAGTTGGAAAGCGGCAATCTGCCCCGTCTTCCGAAAACGATTGATTTCACCGTTGATTACCTGCGAACGGGGCTGCCGAGGGATGCGTATGCCCGTGCCCAGATCGCGCGGTCGGGGCGGCGTTACGCGTCGGTTCACGTCGAGGCGTGGCAGGACAATCGCGCGCGGCCTTTCGCGCAGGCGACCGGTCATTTCCTGATGCCGCGCCGCGATGCCTGACAAAAACCCGGCTCTGACGCATCGGCGTGTTCTCAAGATCGCCGTTCCCATCGTGTTGTCGAACGCGACAGTGCCGATACTGGGCACGGTCGATACCGGCGTGGTCGGCCAGATGGGCGAGGCGGCCCCTATCGGCGCCGTCGGGATCGGCGCGATCATCCTGTCGGCGGTTTACTGGATTTTCGGCTTCCTGCGCATGGGGACGACCGGCTTGACAAGCCAGGCGCGCGGGGCCGGGCGGCAGGGTGAAGTGGCCGCGATGCTGACACGGTCCTTGCTGATCGGTCTGAGTGGCGGTGTCGCCCTGATCGTTCTGCAAGTTCCTGTTTTCATGTTGGCCTTTCAACTGGCGCCCGCCAGTGCCGAGGTCGAGTCACTGGCACGGGACTACATGGCGATCCGGGTCTGGAGCGCCCCCGCGATGATCGCCATATACGGGGTTACCGGGTGGCTCATCGCGCTGGAGCGGACGCGCGCCGTGCTGGCCATTCAGGTGTTGATGAACGGGCTGAACATCGTGCTGGATCTGTGGTTCGTTCTGGGCCTTGGCTGGGGTGTCGACGGGGTGGCGCGCGCTACCGTCATCGCCGAATGGAGCGGTCTGGCGCTTGGTTTCTGGTTCTGCCGGGATGCCTTTGCCGTGCCAGCATGGCGAGACTGGGCGCGGGTCTTCGAGCCGGTGGCGCTGCGGCGGATGGCGGTGGTCAACACGGACATTTTCCTGCGCTCCCTGATGTTGCAGGGGATATTCGTTTCCTTCCTGTTCATCGGCAGCCGTTTCGGGGACGTGATCTTGGCCGCGAACCAGGTTTTGCTGCAATTCCTGCATGTTACGGCCTATGCGCTTGACGGGTTCGCCTTTGCCGCCGAGGCGCTGGTGGGGCAGGCGCTGGGCCGGCGGGATGGCGGCGGGGTAAGGCGGTCCGCCGTGATGACGAGCCAGTGGGGGCTGGGCGCCGTGGTGCTGCTGGCGGCCGCGTTCGCGCTGGGCGGGGGAGCGATCATCGACATCATGGCGAAGGCGCCGGATGTGCAGGACGTCGCGCGCAACTATCTGATTTACATGGTTTTTGCGCCGCTTCTGGGGTTGGCGGCGTGGATGCTGGACGGGGTGTTCATCGGGGCGACCCGCACGCGGGACATGCGCAACATGATGGCGATCAGCCTGGCCTGCTATGTCATTGCGTTGGCCGTGTTTTTACCCCTTTTCGGCAATCACGGGTTGTGGCTGGCGCTGCTGGTCAGCTTTGTCGTGCGGGGGGTGACGCTGGGCCTGCGCTATCCCGCGCTGGAGACGAGCGCGCGGGGCTGAGGGCCCGGAAATACCTGAAAATCGGCTTCGGCATCGCGTCGGTATCGCGCAGGTATCGCGACGGTGCGGTCGCGCGGTCGTCATGGGCGGCTGTCACGGGCGGCAAATCACCGCTTTACGGAAAATACAAAATGTATACAACTTGTATCAAACCGGAGATTCGCCATGACCAAGGACCGCAAGCATGCCTGTCTCGAAGATCTGCGGGCGCGCATCCTGACGCAGGATATCGCGCCGGGCAGCGACCTTGACGAGGCCGCGCTGTGCGCGCGTTACGGGCTGTCGCGCACGCCCATGCGCGAGATCATCCAGCGGCTGAACGGGGAAGGGTACGTTCGGCTGGCGCAGAACCGCGGGGCCAAGGTGGCCTCGATGGACCTGCCCGTGATGCGGATGTTCTTCCAGACCGCGCCGATGATCTATGCCAATGTCACCCGTCTTGCCGCCGAGAACCGGCGCCGCGACGAGATCGGGCCGCTGGAGGACATCCAGGAGGCGTTCCGCCGTGCCACGCAGGCCGGCGATGCCAGCGAGGCTGCCATGCAGAACCACCGGTTCCACCTGCAGATCGGCGAGATGGCGCACAACCCCTACCTGCTGGCCGGTCTCAAGCGGATGCTGATCGACCATACGCGGCTGAGCCAGATTTTTTACCGGCCGGCCTCGGCCGACGAGAAGCTGCGCGTGGCTCGGGCCTGCGAACATCACGACGCGATGATCGTGGCCATCGACCAGCAGGAGTCGGCGGTGGCCGTCGACCTGACGCTGGAACACTGGAACCTCTCGCGCGACAGGCTGGAACGTTTCGTCAGCCCCGATCCCCTGCCGATCGACGTGATCCCGATGAAGGACCGAGAAGATGCGATTTGAGGGGATCTGGACACCCATCATCACGCCCTGCCATGACGATTTCGGCATCAACGAGGACGCGCTGGCCGAAACCGTCGAGTTGCTGATCGGTGCCGGGGTGCACGGCATCATCAGTGCCGGCACGACCGGCGAGTATTACGCGCAGGATTTCGAGGAGCGCCTGTGGCTGGGCCGCTGCACGAAGGAGCTGATCGCGGGACGGGTGCCGATGGTGATGGGCACCGGCGCGCTGCGCACCGAGGACAGCATCGACTACGCCAGATCGGCCAAGGAGATCGGCGCGGACGCGATCCTTGTGGCCACGCCGCCCTATTCCATGCCCACGGGGCGCGAGATCGCCCTGCACGCGCTGGCGATCGACCGCGCCGTGGACATGCCCGTGATGCTGTACAACTATCCCGACCGGATGGGCGTGAACATGGACGAGGAAACGCTCGACCGGCTGGGCCGGTCACCGAATTTCTGCGGGATCAAGGAGAGTTCGGGCGACATCAACAGGCTGCACATGATCGCGCGGGATTACCCGCATCTGGGGCTGCTGTGCGGCATGGACGACCAGGCGCTGGAATTCTTCGCTTGGGGGGCGCGGGGCTGGGTCTGTGCCGGGTCCAATTTCGCCCCCGAGGCGCATGTCGCCCTGTACCGGGCCTGTGTCGAGCAGGGCGATTTCATCAAGGGCCGGGCCATCATGAGCGCGATGATGCCCCTGATGCGGGTTCTGGAGCAGGGCGGCAAGTTCCTGCAGTGCATCAAGCACGGGGTGACGATGCGGGGCATCGAGGCGGGGCCGCCGCGCCGTCCGCTGCATCCGCTGAACAAGGATGACAAGCGCGCACTGGAAGAGGTGATCCGCACCATGAACACGGCCATTGCCGCGATCGAGGGAGAAGGCAGATGAGCGAGTTGCTGACGGCTGGAGAATACGGCGCCATCGCCGCCGATCTGGACCTGCCCCGCGCGCCTTTCGTGGATGGCAAGTTCCGCAAGGGCAACGGCCCGGAACTGGACACGGTGAACCCGGCCACGGGCGCGGTCCTGGCGCGGATCGCCACGGCGGATGCGGGGGACGTGGATTTCGCCGTCCGGAAGGCGCGCGAGGCGTATGAGCGCGGGGACTGGGCCCGCGCGCATCCGTCTGCCCGCAAGGACGTGCTGATCCGGCTGTGCAAGCTGATCACGCGGCGGCGGCACGAATTCGCGGTGATGGAAAGCCTTGATTCCGGCAAGCCGATCCGCGACTGCGCGTTGATCGACCTGCCCGAGGTGATCCACACGATCAAGTGGCACGCCGAATTGATCGACAAGATCTATGATCAGGTGGGGCCTTCGGGCGACGAGGCGATCTCGATGATCGTGCGCGAGCCGCTGGGCGTCGTGGCCGCGGTGCTGCCGTGGAATTTCCCGCTGCTGATGATGGCGTGGAAGATCGCCCCGGCGCTGGCCGCCGGCAATTCGGTCATCGTGAAGCCGGCCGAACAGACGAGCCTGACGGCGCTGCGGCTGGCCGAGGTGGCGCACATGGCCGGCGTGCCGCGCGGTGTGCTGCAGGTGTTGCCGGGCGACGGGCCGGGCGTGGGCGAGCCGCTGGGAACGCATGACGGCGTGGACATGGTGAGCTTCACCGGCTCCACCGAGACCGGCAGGCGGTTCCTGCGCTACTCGGCCGACAGCAACCTCAAGAAGGTGGTGCTGGAATGCGGCGGCAAGAACCCGGCGGTGGTGCTGGCGGATGCCGAGAACCTCGACCACGTGGCCGGGCACGTGGTGAACGCGGCCTTCTGGAACATGGGGGAGAACTGTTCGGCCAATTCGCGGCTGATCGTGCACAAGGCGGTGAAGGCGCCGCTGATGGCGCGGATCGTGGCGCGGCTGCGCGACTGGAAGACCGGCGATCCGCTGGACCCGGCCAACCATCTCGGGGCGCTGGTGGATGCCGAGCATTGCCGGAAGGTGACAGGGTACCTCACCGGCGAGGCCGTCGCCGGGGGTGATGTGCGGGGCAATTTCGTGACGCCGGCCGTCTACGAGGTGGACAAGGATGATCCCAGGGCGCGCGAGGAGATTTTCGGCCCGGTGCTGAGCGTGATCGAGGTGGCCAGCGCGGCCGAGGCGATCGGGCTGGCCAACGATACCGGGTACGGGCTGACCGCGAGTGTCTTTACCGGCAACGTGCGCCGCGCGATCCGTGCCGCGCGCGACATCCGGGCCGGGACGGTGACGGTGAACTGCTATGGCGAGGGCGACATCACGACCCCGTTCGGCGGCATGAAGCAATCGGGGTTCGGCGGCCGGGACAATTCCGTCCATGCCCATGACCAGTTCACCGAGATGAAGACGATATGGATCGACCTGACCGATCCGAAGGACGGGGATGACGTGGGATGAGTGACGTGGTGGAAAAACGGGCCGCGCGGCGCGGCCGC
>NZ_JBKOTX010000033.1:0-40542 GCF_047086965.1 Roseovarius halophilus (ex Wu et al. 2025)
GGCCGCGCACCAGCTTTCGCGCGGCGATCACCGGGCGCCGCGTCAACCGCGCTCGCCGGGCGCTGCGGCACCGTCGCGAAACCGTCGCCTCACCTATGCGGTGCCGATCGCCCTGCCGGCACCTCCCGCCTCCCCGTTAACCGTGCCTGCCCGCACGGCATCACGCCTTGGCCCGCTTGTTTTCGGCAACGACCTTCTCGGCAAGGTCGCGGGCGATGGCAAAGGCGCCCTTGATCTTGTCGCTGTCCTTGCGCCAGTCGCGCCGAACCACGATCTTGTTGTCCTTGACCTTGGCCAAGCCTTTCTGATCCTTGATGAATTCGACCAACCCCTCGGGCGAGGCGAAGCGGTCATTGTGGAACTGCAGGGTCGCGCCCTTCGGGCCGCCATCCAGCTTGGCGATGCCGGCCTTCTTGCACATGGCCTTGATGCGCACGACCAGCATGAGCGTGTTGACCTCCTTGGGCAGCTTGCCGAAGCGGTCGATGAGCTCGGCGGCGAAGCCCTCCAGCTCAACTTTGCTCTGCAACCCACTGAGTCGCCTGTACAATCCAAGCCGAACATCAAGGTCCGGCACGTAGTCATCCGGGATCAGCACGGGCACGCCCAGATTGATCTGCGGCGCCCATTGCTCATCGGCCCCGCTGAGCCCTTCCATCTCGCCCGCCTTGATCTTGGCGATCGCCTCTTCCAGCATCGATTGGTACAGTTCGTAGCCGACATCACGCATCTGGCCCGACTGTTCCTCGCCCAGCAGGTTGCCCGCCCCGCGGATATCCAGGTCCTGGCTGGCCAGGGTGAACCCCGCCCCCAGCGTGTCGAGGCTGCCCAACACGCGCAGCCGTTTTTCGGCGGCCGGGGTCAACGGCACCCGTGGCTTGGTGGTCAGATAGGCATAAGCCCTTGTTTTCGAACGCCCGACGCGCCCCCTGATCTGGTAAAGCTGGCTCAGCCCGAACATGTCGGCGCGATGGATCACCATCGTGTTCGCGGTCGGGATGTCGAGCCCGGATTCAACGATCGTGGTCGCAAGCAGGACATCGTACTTGCCATCATAAAAGGCGTTCATCCGGTCGTCGAGCTCACGCGCCGCCATCTGGCCATGGGCCACGACATAGGAAACCTCGGGCACCTGCTCGGACAGGAAAGCCTCGATCTCGGGCAAATCCTTGATGCGCGGCACGACGAAGAAACTCTGCCCGCCACGGTAATGCTCCCTTAACAGCGCCTCGCGTACGGTCACGCTGTCAAACTCGCTGACATAGGTGCGAATCGACAACCGGTCGATCGGCGGCGTTCCGATGATGCTCAGATCACGTACGCCGCTCAGGCTCAGTTGCAGGGTCCGCGGGATCGGCGTCGCCGTCAGCGTCAGTACATGCACGTCGCTGCGCAACTGCTTCAGCCGCTCCTTGTGGGTGACACCGAAACGCTGTTCCTCGTCGATGACCAGCAGCCCGAGGTTCTGGAAACGCACGTTCTTGGCCAGCAGCGCATGGGTGCCGACGACGATGTCCACCGTGCCCGTCGCAAGCCCCTCGCGCGTGCGGGCGGCCTCGGTCGCGCCGACGAACCGCGACAGGGGCCGCACCGTGACGGGGAAGCCCCGGAACCGCTCGGCAAAGCTCTGGTAATGCTGGCGGGCCAGCAGCGTGGTCGGCGCGATGACGGCAACCTGTACGCCCTGCATCGCCGCGATGAACGCCGCGCGCATGGCGACTTCGGTCTTGCCGAACCCCACGTCGCCGCAGATAAGACGGTCCATCGGTGTGCCGGCTTCGAGGTCGGCCAGGACGTCCTCGATCGCGCGCAGCTGGTCGTCGGTCTCCTGATAGGGGAAACGGGCCGCGAATTCCTCCCACGCGTGATGCTCGGGGGCCAGAACGGGCGCCTTCCTCAGCTCGCGCTCCGCCGCGATCCGGATCAGCCGGTCCGCCATTTCCCGGATGCGTTCCTTGAGGCGGGCTTTCTTGGCCTGCCATGCCCCGCCGCCCAGCTTGTCCAGCAGGCCTTCCTCGTGGCCGTAGCGGCTCAGCAACTCGATATTCTCGACCGGCAGGTAGAGCTTGGACCCCTCGGCATATTCCAGAAGCAGGCATTCATGCGCCGCGCCCGCCGCAGGAACGACCTCCAGCCCGCGGTAGCGCCCGATCCCGTGGTCAACATGCACCACCAGATCGCCCGGGCTGAGGCTTTGCGCTTCGGTCAGGAAGTTCTCGGCGCGCTTGCGTTTCTTGGGCGCCCGGATCAACCGATCGCCCAGAACGTCCTGTTCGGCGATGACCGTCAGCTCTGGGGCCGCGAAACCGTGGTCGAGCGGCCAGACCGCCAGATGCAACCCGCGTTTGCCGATCCGCGTGGCATCGCCCACCGTCACCGCGCCGTGCAGGCCCTCGTCTTCCAGAAGACCCTCCAGCCGCTCCCGCGCACCTTCGGAATACGCCGCGACCACCACGGGCGCCACCGCGAGACGCGCGTCAATGTGATCTTTCAAAGCACTGAACAGGTTTATGTTTTCCTGTTGGCGCTCGGGGGCGAAATTGCGCCCGATCCTGCCTCCCGCGTCGATCACCCCGGGGCCGGTGGCCTGCGGCAGCGGGTGAAACTGCATCACCCGCCGGTTCGCCACGGCACCTTGCCACGCATCCTCGTCCATGTAGAGCAGCCCCGGCGGCAATGGCTTGTAAAGGGTGTCCTCGCGCGATTTCTGGCTCAACGCGTGACGCCGTGCCTCGTACTGGTCAACGATCGTTTCCCACCGCGCAGCCCGCGTTGCATCGGTTTGGTCATCAAGCGTCACCGTGGCATCGGGCAGATACTCGAAAAGCGTTTCCAGCCTGTCGTGGAAAAAGGGCAGCCAATGCTCGATCCCCTGATGCTTGCGGCCCGCGCTCACCGCCTCGTAAAGCGGGTCATCGGTGCCCGCGGCCCCGAACTCGATGCGGTAATTCTGGCGGAAGCGGCGGATGGCCGCGTCATCGAGGATCACCTCGCTGACCGGGGCCAGCTCTATCCTGTCGAGTTTCTCGGTGGTCCGCTGCGTCGCCGGGTCGAACCGACGCACCCCGTCAAGAACGTCGCCGAACAGGTCCAGCCGCACCGGGCCGGATTTTCCCGGCGGGTAGATGTCGATGATCCCGCCGCGCACCGCGTAATCGCCGGGCTCCGTGACGGTCGGGGCCTGCGCGAACCCCATGCGCACCAGAAAAGCCTTGAGCGCGTCCTCGTCGATGCGTTGATCCACGCTCGCGGTGAACGCGGCCTCGCGCAGCACGTCGCGCGCCGGCACGAACTGCGTCGCGGCATTGAGCGTCGTCAGCAGAACGAACCGTGACGGCCCGTCATGCACCAGCCCGGCCAACGTCGCCATTCGCGCCGCGCTTATGTCAGCGTTGGGCGACACCCGTTCGTATGGCAGGCAATCCCACCCGGGAAATCGCAGAACCGGCACGTCGGGACCAAAGAAACGCAACGATTCAGCCATTGCCGCCAGTCGCTTGTCATCGCGCGCGACATGGATGACCGGCGCATCTGACACGTCCAGTTCCTTGAGAACGAGGCGTGCGTCGTATCCCTCGGGCGCACCACCTGCCACGATTCTATCTGACCTGCTCATGCTGTCCTGTCCGCCGTTCAAAGGGGGCGCGTCATCCACCGAGGACGCCAAGGGTCATGTTCTGCAACATGCCCCACATCGCTGTTACGAAGATCGAGATCACGCCGATCACCTGCGTCACGAGACGGTGGCGGTACATCTGAACGTACAACGCCTCTCCGGAAAGTTCATTCCGCCGGATCAGCCGTGCCGTGCGGACGGTGATCAGCCCCACCAGCGTCATGGGAAATCCGAGCAGGAAAAGCGCCTGCGAGAATTCGTTGCCGTAGACGAAGCCCAGCAGGAGCAGAACCGTCATCAAGAAACAGACAAACGCCGCCAGAAGAAGCCCGGTCTCGTGCGCGATGTAAAGGATGCGATTGACATTGATGCGCACCATCGCCTCGAAATCCGCGATGCTCTCATCCGTCTGCCGCTTCTTCGCCCGCAAGACGAGATCCCACGGGACGCCGAGCACCCAGTGACTGGTCGACGACCACAATACCGCCAGCGCGATCCAGAACCACAGGTTGCTGAAGCTGCGCATGTCGATCAGTTCGAAAACGTTCTGATACCAGTCCACGCCCGGCCCCCGAGTTAGATTGGCGCTCCTATTAACCGCGCCGCCGCGCAATTCCTACCCTTGAGATGGGGGAATTTCCATGCCAGTCATTCGCGACATGTCTCACGAGGGCACGCCATGCAATCCATCCACGCCCCCTTCCCCGCGACACGGCTGCGCCGGACCCGCGCGAACGCGGCCGTTCGCGCGCTCGTCGCCGAGAGCACGCTGTCTCCTGCCGACCTGATCTGGCCCGTTTTCGTGCGCGACGGCCACGACATCGAGGAGCCCGTCCCCTCCATGCCCGGCGTGGTCAGGCGCAGCGTGGACAGGGTCGTCGTCGCCGCGCGCGAGGCCGCCGAACTGGGCATCCCCGCGATCTGCCTTTTCCCGTACACCGAAGCCGCCAGTCGCACCCCTGACTGCGCCGAAGCGTGGAACCCCGACAACCTCTCGAACCGGGCCACGCGCGCCATAAAGGCGGCGGTGCCCGGGATCGCCGTGATGACCGACGTCGCGCTCGACCCCTACTCGGATACCGGGCATGACGGCTTTGTCCGGGATGGCGAGATCGTCAACGACGAAACCGTCGAGGCTTTGGTCAGGCAGGCGCGCGCGCAGGCCGAGGCCGGCGTCGACATCATCGGCCCGTCGGACATGATGGACGGCCGCATCGGCGCCATACGATCAGCGCTCGAGGCTGATGGCCACACAAACGTCCTGCTGCTGTCGTACGCGGCGAAATACGCCAGTGCCTTTTACGGTCCGTTCCGTGATGCCGTCGGCGCCTCCAATGCCCTGAAAGGCGACAAGAAGACGTACCAGATGGATCCGGCGAACACCGACGAGGCGCTGCGCTGCGTTGCGCGCGACCTCAAAGAGGGGGCGGACATGGTCATGGTCAAGCCGGGCATGCCCTATCTCGACATCTGCCGGCGCGTGAAGGACAGTTTCGGCGCCCCGACCTTCGCCTATCAGGTGTCCGGTGAATACGCGATGATCACCGCCGCTGGCGAAAACGGCTGGCTGGACAGGGACCGCGCCATGATGGAAAGCCTCGTGGCGTTCAAGCGTGCGGGCTGTGACGGCGTTCTGACCTATTACGCCCCCGAGGCGGCGCGCATTCTTGGCTGACAGCGGATGGCGGGTTTCCGCGATGTGCCGTGATCGGGCGTGACAGCCCCATCCGGGATTCGTATACTACGGTCAAGTCGCCGCGGGGAAAACCGCGGCAGGATATCAGGCAAGAGACATGGGCAGAACAATGAACAATTTCACACGTCGCGGCTTCACGCTCGCAGCTCTCGCCGGGGCAGGCACTTTGGCCGCCTGCGGCAATGGCGTCGGCACGAACAATGCGCAACGTATCGACGCGCGCGTCGATGCAACGCTGGATCACCTGTATTCCAACTATCCGAACACCCGCAATCTGGCTGACAAATCCACCGGGATCCTTGTCATGCCGCTGATGACCGAGGGCGGTTTTTTCGTCGGCGGCGGCTACGGACGCGGCGCGTTGCGCGTGGGCGGTTCCACTGTCGACTATTACTCGGCCACCAAGGGCAGCGTCGGGTTGCAGATCGGCGCGCAGCAATTCGCGCATGTCCTGTTCTTCATGACGGACGACGCGCTGGCACGTTTCCGCCGGTCCTCGGGGTGGGCCGCCGGCGCGGATATCGAATACGTCTTCAACGATCGCGGTGAGAACATCCGGGCCGAAACCACCACGTCGACCTCGCCGGTCGTGGCGGTCATATTCGGTCAGGCCGGCGCACTGGCCGGCGTTTCGCTCGAGGGCATGAAGTACACGCGCATCATCCCCTGACCGGCCGGACATGACCGTAGCGGTGGGCCCGGGGCTCACCGTCGTGTCAGTTCAGCCTGAACTCGCCTTTCACGTTGCGCCATTCGCCCGCCGAGACCAGTTTTCGGTGAGTGAAGGAAACGGAATGCAGTGGCCCCTCGATTTCACGCTGCCAAAATTCGATGAACTCGAACAGGCGCGGATGATCGGGCGCCAGATCGTAGTCCTGCCACACGAAACTGTTCAGCACATGCGTATAATCCGGCATGTGATAAAAGAACTCTGCCGTGGTCAGGCCATACCCCTTCAGCATCATCTCGGTTTCACTCATTTTCATGGCGATCCTCCTGCTGGACCTCGTTGTTTTCGTCATGGTACCTCACACCATGCTGGCCAAAAATTAACTTTTCAATAAAAACAGTGTGTTAGCACCCCTTCCGCATGGCTGCCAACACATGCTTGCAAGAAGCATTGCACCCAATATCCGCCCTCTGATATATCCTGTGCACCTAGATATGGCGCAACGAGACAGGATCGGCCAACGTGAGCGACACGCCTCAAAACCCTGAAAACCCGGAAGAAATCCAAGGCGGGCCTTCCGCGCATGACGGGCCCTACATCTCTGTCGAAGCCGAGATGAAGGCGTCCTACCTGGACTACGCCATGTCGGTCATCGTGAGCCGTGCGATCCCGGACCTGCGCGACGGCCTGAAACCGGTGCATCGCCGTATCCTCTACGCGATGCACGAAACGGGGAACACTCACGACAAACCTTATCGCAAGTCCGCCCGCCCTGTCGGCGACGTGATGGGGAAGTATCACCCGCACGGAGATTCAGCCATTTACGACGCACTCGTGCGCATGGCACAGGATTTCTCGATGTCACTGCCCCTGCTGGACGGCCAGGGGAATTTCGGGTCCATGGACGGCGACAACCCGGCCGCAATGCGATACACCGAAGTGCGCATGGACAAGCCGGCACAGGCACTGCTGGCCGATATCGAGAAAGACACCGTCGATTTCCAGGACAATTACGACGGCAAGGATCGCGAACCAACCGTCCTGCCCGCGCGCTTTCCCAACATGCTGGTCAACGGGGCCGGCGGTATCGCGGTCGGAATGGCGACCAATATCCCGCCGCACAACCTCGGAGAGATCGCGGATGCTACGTTGGCCCTGATCGAGCAGCCCGATCTGGATAGCGAGCAGCTCATTCAATACGTTCCCGGCCCTGACTTCCCCACCGGGGGGCTGATGCTCGGGCGGTCGGGTGCGCGCAAGGCCTACCTTGAGGGGCGCGGCAGCGTCATCGTTCGGGCCAAAACCCGCATCGAGGAACTGCGCAAGGATCGTTTCGCCATCGTCATCGACGAGGTGCCCTACCAGGTGAACAAGGCCGCGATGATCGAAAAGATCGCGGAAGCCGCCCGTGAGAAACGGATCGAGGGGATCGCCCATGTTCAGGACGAAAGCGACCGAACGGGCGTGCGCGTCGTGGTGGAGCTCAAGCGCGATGCGACCCCGGATGTCGTTCTCAACCAGCTTTACCGCTTCACCCCGATGCAGACAAGCTTCGGCTGCAACATGCTGGCGCTCAACGGCGGCAAGCCCGAGCAGCTGACACTGCGCGGCTTCCTGAGCGCGTTCATCGCCTTCCGCGAGGAAGTCGTCGCGCGGCGCACCGCCCATGACCTGCGCAAGGCGCGCGAGCGCAGCCACGTGCTGTGCGGTCTGGCAGTGGCCGTCTCGAACGTGGACGAGGTCGTGGCGACGATCCGCGCGTCCCGGGATGCCGCGGAAGCACGTGAAAAACTGATGACGCGGCGCTGGCCCGCCGACGATATTCTTGAATATATCGCGCTTATTGACGATCCGACGCACAAGGCAAACGAGGACGGCACCTATAACCTGTCGCAAACGCAAGCCCGCGCGATCCTCGATCTGCGGCTCCAACGCCTGACCCAACTCGGGGTCAGGGAAGTCACCGACGAGCTGCAGGAACTTGCCGGCAAGATCAAGGAATACCTCGCGATTCTCGCATCGCGCGAAAGGATCATGCAAATCATCTCGGAAGAGCTGCGCGACGTGAAAGAGCAGTTCGCCGTTCCACGCCGCACCGAGATCGTCGAGTGGTCGGGCGACATGGAAGACGAGGACCTGATCGAACGCGAAGAGATGGTCGTGACCGTCACGCAGGGCGGCTACATCAAGCGCACGGCCCTTGCCGACTTCCGCGCCCAGAAGCGTGGCGGCAAGGGGCTGTCAGGCATGGCGACCAAGGACGAGGATGTCGTCACGACGCTGTTCGTCGCCAATACCCATACGCCGCTTCTGTTCTTCACCACCGACGGGATGGTCTACAAGCTCAAGACATGGCGGCTGCCGCTCGGCGGGCGCACATCGAAAGGCAAGGCCATCGTCAACATCCTGCCGATCCACCAGGGTGTTTCGATCGCCGCGATCATGCCGGTCGACCGCCCCGAGGATGACTGGCAGGATCTTCAGATCGTGTTCGCGACATCGGCGGGCGACGTGCGCCGGAACGCGCTGTCCGACTTCACCAATGTCAAGCGGAACGGCAAGATCGCGATGGATTTGCCCGAAGGCACCGAGCTGGTGAATGCCCGCATCTGTACCGAGGATGACGACATCATGCTCATCACCAAGTCCGGGCGGGCCATTCGGTTTCCCACGACGGAGGTGCGGGTTTTCAAGGGCCGCAAATCGACGGGCGTACGCGGCATCAGGCTTCAGGACGGCGACAGGGTTGTGTCGATGTCGGTCATACGGCATTTCGACGCAACGCCCGAGGAGCGCGCCGCCTATCTCAAGATGCGCCGCGCCGTTGCCGGCGCTGCCGAGGAAGAGGGATCAGCCGAGGACGACGGCGACACCCGCGCCACCATCGGCACGGAACGGTACGCCGAAATGTCGGCAGCGGAGAACCTGATCCTTACCATCACGTCCAAGGGTACGGGCAAGCTCAGCTCCAGCCATGATTACCCGGTCCGCGGCCGCGGGGGCATGGGGGTACAGGCCACCGACAAGGCACAACGCGGCGGCGCCCTCGTTGCATCCTTTCCCGTCGAGCCCGAAGACCAGATCATGCTGGCCACATCGCGCGGCCAGTCGATCCGGGTCCCGGTACAGGGTATTTCCTTCCGCTCGCGCAGTGCCGGGGGCGTCAAGGTCTTTGACACGCGCGCCGACGAGGAGGTTGTCAGCGTGGCGTGGATCGCGGAGCGCCCGGAAGACGCGGCCATACCCGAAGAGGAATGAGGCCAAAACAACGATTTGCCGCGAATTGGCCCCTTTAGGCCATTGGCGGGTGCGATTTTCGACACATTTCTGAATGAGTGTAAAGCCTGTCCGCAGGACGCGGGCAGGTTGTACGGGTACAGGGCCGCTCCCGGCTCACGGTTTCTGAAGACTACGCTCATGCAGGATAAAAGCCTTGACCACGAACAATGACCGCTGGATCAACCAAACCGGACTGAACCTCATCCGGATCGTCATCGGCTCCTACTTCATGGCCGTCTCGCTGGATCTCGTGATCGGCGTGGACCAAACGATTCTTTTCGCGCCATTCATGTCCGCCGCACTGGCTGACCTCGTCGGCTCGACCTTGATATTCGTTTCAAGCGTGCTGTTCATGACGGGTGTCGCATTGCGGCTGACCTCCCTGTTTCTGGCAATGTTCGTGCTGTGCAGCAGCGTCATCCAGAACTTCATCGTCTTCGAAATGGGCAACCTCTCGGACTTCTGGCGCGATATCGCACTCGTCTGTGCCATTATCCTGAACTACTCCTCCCTGGGACGTCGCGAACTGCGCCGGGCGTCCATCATCGCCCGCCGCACCCGTGTTCAGCAAATGCATTCGCGGCACGGCGTGGCGCCCCGGCGAGTGCGATTGGCGCAAGGCGTCGCCAAGCGGCCACCATCGCACGCGGATCTTGCGGGCCTCCGCCAGTCGGTCGCGACCAAGCCGAAGGAAAAACCCGAGACGGCAACCACGGCAGCACAAGCCAGTGAGCGAGACGGCGAACCGGGCCCGCTGTCGGACAATATTTTCGCGAACGTCTGACGCAGCGGGCAAGGCGATACCGACATGCCCGGTGAAGAAGCGTGCCTGCAAATCTCAGAGCCCTGACAGAACAGCACGCGCCGCGCGCAGGCCGGGCGGTTCTCCCCCGCGTCCCAGCCTGTCCATGGTCTCGCGCATGGCGTTCCGTTGCTCGTCAGGTCTGGACAGAACGTCGAGAACGGCCGGGGCAATCAAGTCGGCGCGGCACCTCTTGCCCAGAAACTCGGGTACCGCGCGCGTTCCGGACACGAGATTGACAAGTGTCAGCGTGTCCACGCGCAGCATCCGGCTGATCAAGACGCGGCTCAGCCAGTTCATGTCGTGGGCGATTACCATCGGCGTGTCCGCCGCCGCCAGTTCCAGCGACACCGTGCCGGAAGCTGCCAGCGCCGCATCGGCGGCTGAGAAGGCGGCACGCTTGTGGCTCGCGGCAAGCTCTGTTGGTAGGGTTGACGGATCGAGCAGAACCGGCGCGCCGGGCCACTCGCGGATACCCTGCCGCACCATCGAAGCAACATTCGCCGTGGTGGGGATCACCGGCCGCAATTCCGGCCGACGCGCCAGCACAGCCGCCACGACTTGCGAGAAAACAGGCATCAGGCGCGTCACCTCGCTTTTCCGCGATCCCGGCAGCACCAGCAGCAGCGGCGAGTCGGCCAAACCGTATGCGCGGCGAAATCCGGCGATTTCCTGCTGGTTCGCCACGGGCTCCGACACGACCGGATGCCCCACGAAATCACAGGCCATGCCCGCCTCGCGCATGTAGGGCGGTTCGAACGGCAGCAGCGCGAGCACATGATCGATGACGCCCGCCATCTTCTCGGCCCGGCGCGGCCGCCACGCCCAGACGGACGGCGCGACATAATGAACGGTGCGTATGTCGCTCGAATTCTTGACCAAACGCGCCACGCGAAGACAGAAATCCGGGCTGTCTATGGTGATCAGAACGTCCGGACGGTCGGACAGAACGGCCGCCGCGGCCTCGTGAAGGCGGCGCCGCAAGTGCGGATAGCGCGGCAGCACCTCGGCCAGCCCCATGACCGACAGATCCTCCATCGGGAAAAGACTCTCGAGCCCCTCCGCCTGCATAAGGGGGCCGCCAATGCCCGAGAACGTCACGTCGGCAAGGCTTTTCAGGCCAGCCATCAGCGATGCGCCGAGACGGTCACCCGAGGCTTCGCCGGCGATCAGGAAAACCCGCATCAGGTTCTCCGCGCGGCGAGGAACAGCCCGGTATCACCGAGCGCGTCGGTCACTTCTTCGCGGTTCAGGATCATCACCCGCTGGGGTTCCACGATGATGCCTGCTAGCCCCGCGCGGGCGGTCGCAATCACTGTTTCCGGACCTATGCCGGGCATGTCGATACGCAGATCCTGCCCGGTTTTGGCGGCCTTGACCAACACGCCGGGCGCTTTCGGGCGCTGCAACGGCGGCGTTGATGCAACGAACCGCAGCAAAGCGTCGGTGCCCTGCATCGTTTCGATGCCAAGGCACTGCCCGCCGGCCACCACGCAGGCCTGCCCGATGTCCAGCGGCGACAATGCCGCAAGGATCGACCGCGCGCGTGCCGCATCGGACATGTCCGCGTCGGATGGCGAGCCGCCGATTTCAAACGCGTGCCCCGCCGTCAGCCCCGGGCAAACCTCATGCGCCCCGACAACCTTGAAACCCTGTTCCTCGAATACCGCGATGACAAGCCGCAGCAGGGCGTCATCCCCCCCGGACATTGCCGCGGCGAGTCGCGGCGCGACAGCCGCCATGCCCGAATCGAAAGCCGAAGGATCGAGTGGCGGTCGCGCAAGCCCGCCGGCGAACACGACACGCTCCACGCTGTTCTCCCGCAGGAAGGCCCACAAGGCGCCGAGCTTTTCAAACCGGAATTCATGCACGTCACCCGGTAATTCGTTCGGGACACCGGCGAAGCCAATTTTCAACGCGCCGGGATTCGCCTTGGCGATTTCCACCGGCAGAGCGCCGCTGCAGGCCAGTATTGCCAACCGTCCGGCCATCACGCTCAATCCGTGCCGGGCGTCAGGAAGGAACGGTCGCTGGCGGCGGTCACGAAATCGACGATATGGCGCACGTAATCGCTCTCGGTCTCTTCGCCCAATCGGCGGGCGCGATCCTGGAACGCCCCCTCGCCCTGCGCGAGCATCTGGAACGCGGCGCGCAGCGCCGTGATATCCGCGCGCTTCACGCCGCGACGCTTCAGCCCCACGAGATTGAGACCGTCAAGCCCGCCGCGCGGCGCCTGAACAAGGCCGTAAGGGATCACGTCATTCGTCACCATGGTCACGGCGCCGATTATGGCCCCGCGGCCGATACGGACGAATTGATGCACGCCGGAAAGCCCGCCGATGATGACATCGTCCTCGATCATGCAATGACCGGCCAGCGCGGCATTGTTGACGATGATGACCCGATTTCCCAATTGCACGTCATGGGCCACGTGGCACCCCGCCATGAAAAGCCCATCGTCGCCGATGCGGGTCACGCCACCACCGCCCTCGGTGCCGCAGTTCATCGTCACATGTTCGCGAATACGGGTCCGCGCTCCGATCTCGAGCCGCGTTTCCTCGCCCCTGAATTTCAAATCCTGGGGAACCTCGCCAATACAGGCAAAGGGGAAGATGATACTGCCGGCGCCGATACTTGTTTGCCCCGTCACCACGACATGCGATTTCAGCTCGACACCGTCGCCAAGCCGCACGTTTTCCGTGACGTGGCAAAAGGGGCCTATCGTGCACCCCTGCCCCAGTTCCGCGCCGCGCTCCACGACGGCGGAGGGATGAACGAATGTATCGCCCTGATCGCTCATCGCCTTACTCCGCAGGCAGGTCCATCATGGCCGAGAACTCCGCCTCGGCGGCCATTTCTCCGCCGACCTCGGCCAGACCGCTGAATTTCCAGACCTTGCCGCCCGGCTTGCCACGGATGGTCTCCAAGCGCATTTCCAGAACGTCGCCCGGGGTTACCATGCGCCGGAACTTGGCCTTGTCGATGGCCATGAAATAGACCAGCATGTTGCGGTCCTCCATGCCGAGCGCCGTTCCGACCATGACAGCCGCCGTTTGCGCCATGGCCTCCACGATCGTCACGCCCGGCATGATCGGTTTCGAGGGAAAATGCCCCTGGAAGTGCGGCTCGTTCATCGTGACGTTCTTGATGCCACGGGCCTTTTGATAGCCGTCAATATCCTCGACCCTGTCGACCAGCAGGAAGGGATAGCGATGCGGTATAAGCCGCTGTATCATATGGATATCCGCGGATTTCAGCGGCGCGTTCATGGGCGTTCCTCTTGTTCGTGGCTCGGCGTGTCCTAGCAAGTGGCGGCAGACACGGCAAGGCGGCCTAGTCCTGTTCGCGTCCTGACCCGTCACCGCCCCCGTTTCGGGCCGGCGCCTTCGCGCCTATCTCGGCATCGATCCGGCGGATCGCCGTCTCGGTGATGTCCACCACGTCCGCACGTAACAACACGCTTCGGGAATCGAGTATGACGACCCCGCTGCCGTCGCGCAGAATGTCGATCAGAACCGGTTCGACCTGGCGCATGAAACGGGCCGGGGCAAGTTCCCGCCTGCGTTCAAGATCACGCGCCCGCCGATCGCTTTCGGTGCGGATCCGTTGCACCTTCTCGTCAAAGGCATCGGCCATCTCGCGGAATTCTTCCGGCGTCGTTTCGGCGCGTTTCTCCGTGAGTTCCTTTTCTTCCGCCTCCAATGCCGCTTCCAGCTTGCGATTGCGCGCGATCAGTGCTTCGCGCTCTTCCTGAAAGTCCGACATCATGCTCTGGCCGAGGCGCGTCTCCTCGAACAGGCGCTCCGGATCCAGCACCAGGACGTCGCTTTGCACAACGCCCAAGCTTTGCGCCTGAGCAATCGGCGCGTGAAGACATGTGAGCGCCAGGACAAACAGCAGGCGCAGCACGGGGAATGACATCAGAACTCCGTTCTGACGGTGAGGTCGAAGTTCTGCTCGATATCACCCGGCTCGCTCTTGAGAGGCGCCGAGAAATTCATGCGCAACGGCCCGAAAGGCGACTCCCAGAAGATCGAGAAGCCGATCACGTGACGGTCCTCGAAACCGGTGGAGGCGACAGCACCCGTCGCGTTCGTCGTATCAACGTCCCAGATGGCGCCTATGTCGTAGAACGCACCGCCCGAAATTCCGTATTCCTCGGGCAGACCAAGCGGGAACTCCGCCTCGAATTTCATGGCCGCGAAATAATTGCCGCCCAGATGCTCGTTGCCTTCGGTCGGGCCAAGTCCGTTCGGCTGGAACCCGCGCATGATCCGTCGCGTGTACCGGTTGATGGCGCGGCTGCTCTGACCGTTGCGGAAATCGATGGCACCACCCTCCAGAATGGCGCGCAGGGTGACGTCCTCGTTCAGCACGGTTGTTTGACCGACGACCCGCGCCGACGTCTTGATATAATCCAGGTCACCGCCAAGCCCCGCGAATTCCTGCCCGAAGGACAAGAGCACACCGGAATCGGGATTCAAGCCACTACGCCGCGTATCATAGCTGTACTCGTAGCCCAGCCCGGACGACCACCGCTCACCCTGTGCAACTTCGGACGTCAGGATCCCCGACGTCCCGTTATAATTGTCCATGTCCTGATACTGGGCATTGTAGAACAGGCCCAGCCGGCTGTTGTCCCCAAGGGGGAAATCAAGGCTGGGCCGGAACACGCCCGTTGTCGTGTCGAAGAGGCTGTTATCGTCATCGGTCTCGATAAGAGAGAATTGCAGACCCAGCCCGACATCCCGCGCGAGGAATGCCGGCTCCTTGAAGCGAAGGTTGTAGTTGGCATTCTCTTCGCTTGCCAGGATCGACGCGGTCACAGATTGACCCCGGCCCAGAAAGTTACGTTCGCTGAAGCCCAACTGGATACCCAGCCCCTGGTCCGTGGAGAAGCTCGCACCGACACTCACTGACCCGGTGGTGGTTTCCTCGACATTCACGTCCACCACGACCTGATCGGGGCGCGACCCTTCGCGCGCCGTCACGTCGGCCTCGGAAAAGAACCCCAGGGCCCTGATGCGCTCCGCCGCTTCGCGGATTTGCCGCGGGTTGAACGGGTCCCCCTCGACAACGTCGAATTGCCGACGGATCACGCGATCGAGGGTCGTCGTGTTGCCCTCGATATCGATCCGTTCGACGAAAACGCGATCACCACGCACCAAGGCGAACTCGACATCCAGCGTGAGATCGCGGTCATTCCGCGTGATGCGCGGTTCGACACGGAGGAAATCGACACCCTGCTTGATCGCCAGCCGCTCCATCCGGGCAATCGAGTTCTCGACATGCGTGGGCGAATAGACCTTGCCGGACTTGATCTTGAGAACGTCTTGATACGCGTCGGCGTCCGCTTCGGGTATCTCGCTGACGGTGGTGATGTCACCGAAACGGAATTGCTGCCCTTCCTGAATGTTGAAGGTAATGAAATACGCGTCGCGTTCCCGGGTCAGCTCGGCGTTGGTGCCCGTGACCCGAAAGTCCACGTAGCCGCGCGATTGATAGAAATCTGTCAGCACCTGTTCGTCAAAGCGCAGCCTGTCCTCGACAAACGTGTCGCGTTCGATGATGGCGCGCAGCAATCCGGCCTGCTTGCTTTCGATCGCACGACGCAACCGCCTGTCCGAGAACGCCTTGTTTCCCACGAACCCGATGCGTTGAACCTCGATCTTCTTGCCCTCGAAGATCTCGAAGATGAGATCGACGCGATTTTCGCTGCGACGGATGACCTTTGGCGTGACACGTGCGGAAACGCGACCGTTCTGCACGTAGGCCTCGGTGATGGTTGCCGCGTCGCGTTCGGCCTTCGTCGGGCTGAAAACCTGTCTTGAACGGCTTTCGATGAACCCTTCCAGTTCATCATCCTTCAGCCGGTTGTTGCCCTCGAACGCGATACGATTGATCGTGGGGTATTCCGCGACCTCGATGTACAGCCTGTTGCCGCGCGGCTCCACCGTGACGGATTCGAACAGGCCACTTCCGAGAATACGCTGGTAGGCATCGTTCAGCTCGCCGGCGGTCACTGTTTCGCCACGCGCGATACCGGCGTAGTTGAGGATCGTTCCCGGCTCGATCCGTTGATTGCCCTCGATCGTGACCGATGTGAAGCGATAGTTTTGTGCCTCGAGCTCAGCCGGCAGCGCGAGTCCCACGAGGACGGCCACGAGCCAGAGAAACCGCCGCAGAACTTCACGTTCACAGGTCGCTGCCGCGTGGCGCAGCCCCTGTCCCCTAGCGTCACTATCCATTGGCCAAACCTAATCAGACATCCCAGTATGGACGTCAGTAACCCGTCTTAAATGGCTTGTCAAAACGCCAATGACGGAGCACCCATGCGCCGTCATCGCGGACAATCGCGCGGGCCGGTCCGCGTCAATGCCTGCCGGACATCAAGGAATTTACAGTGACGCGATGAAGGCCGCGAAAAGCAGGGCGGCAAGGATTGCCCCCGTGAAAATCAGGCGATCGCGATTGATATCAACGATCAGGCTCACGCTGCGGTATCCGTTTGCGATATGGTTCATCGTCATGCTCTGTCGTTAGGGACACCCTGACGATGCGAAACCATTACGGCATCATTGGGAACAAGAAATGGGCAAGATCGTGACGCGGCTCACGGGCACAAAATATCGTTGGCCAAGGCGAAAACCATCAACGACAGGACAAGCACCAGCCCCACCGTCGTGAAGAAGCTCAGGGCCGCATCACTCGGCTTGCGTCCCGACACCGCCTCGTAGGCGTAAAACACCAGGTGCCCGCCATCCAGAACCGGGACTGGAAACAGGTTCAGAAGCCCGACGGCCGTGGACAGGAACGCGATGAATACGATGAAGCTCTCCGCCCCTTGACTGGCCATCGCGCCCGACACCTCCGCGATGCCGATTGGACCGGACATGTTGCAGCTGCTGATCGCGCCGGTGATCATGTGATACAGGCCCGACAACGTGTTCTCGATCACGCCCCATGTCCGCGCGACGCCGCCCGCCAACGCCGCACCCGGGCCCAACGTCTCGGTCGCCGGCTCGAACGCGAAGTCACCGGCGATACCGATGCGCCATTCGGTCCGGAACCCGCCATCCGGCAATGGTTCGTCGACCCGGCGGGGTGACAGCGCAAAGTCCAGCCTTTCGCCATCACGCCAGACTCCGAGGTCCAGCACCCGCCCGTCAGAGGCCTCGACGATTTCCTTGAGTTCCGCGAAGGATGCGATCGGCTCGCCATCAACCGAAACGACAACGTCCCCGGGCTTCATGTCGATCTCGTATGCCGCGGATTGCGGCGCCAGCCGTTCGACACGCGGCGGCATCGGGTACGGCCCCGTGACATCGACAACCCGGCCCGCGCGCGCCACCGTGTACGGCAGCGCACGCTCACGCGGCAGGGAGGTGACGAAGTCGTCAAAGCTCTGCCCGTCATCGAGCGCCGGAACCTCGCGCCCCGCGATGCTCAGCAACTCGTCGCCCGGTTCCAGGGTTATGCCCTCGACCGGCAGGGGTTTCAATTCGCCAACGGTCAGCGGCTCGGCCATCCGGCCCTGCGTCATCATGACCGCGGCGAAAACGAGGATGGACAGGATGAAATTGAACACGGGGCCGGCCGCCACCGTCGCCGTCCGGGCCCAAAGTGGCGCCCCGGCCATGGTGTGGCGCTGCATCTCCGGCGGCATTTGCGCCACGGCCTCGTTCGGACCGGCGCTCGCGGCATTGCCATCCCCGAGGAATTTCACGTACCCGCCGAACGGCAGAAGCGCGAATTGCCACTGTGTTCCATGGCGGTCCCGTCGGGACCAGAGAACAGGGCCGAACCCGAGCGAAAACACTTCGGCCTTGATACCGGACAGCCTGCCGATGATGTAATGGCCGTATTCATGTATCGCCACGATGACCGACAACGCGACCACGAAGGCAACCAAAGTCATGAAAAGCCCGCCGAATTGCGGAACAAGCGCCGATATATCCAAACCTAAACCCTGTTTTTCTGCTGTCCTGCCACCAGATCATCGACAAGCTGCCGCGATACATGGTCTGCCCTGCCGACCGTATCAAGAGTGATATCGGCATCAATGAGACCGGTGTCGGACGAAACCTTGTCGAGCACCGCTTCGA
This sequence comes from Roseovarius halophilus (ex Wu et al. 2025), assembly GCF_047086965.1. Taxonomy (NCBI): domain Bacteria; kingdom Pseudomonadati; phylum Pseudomonadota; class Alphaproteobacteria; order Rhodobacterales; family Roseobacteraceae; genus Roseovarius; species Roseovarius halophilus (ex Wu et al. 2025). The sequence continues at coordinate 18,169 of NZ_JBKOTX010000033.1, forward strand.
CCACGTCCGCCATGTCCGTGAATCGAACCCGCCCGGCCATGAAGTGGTCCAGAGCACGCTCCTTGGCCGCGTTGAAGACCGCCCCGCTCAGCCCGCGCCTGTGCATGACATCACGTGCAAGCGCAAGCGCCGGATACCGCTGCGCGTCCGGCGCATGGAAGTTCAGTTGCCCCTGTCGCGCAAGGTCCATGATCCCGACAGGCACCTCCTGTCGTTGGGGCCAATGCAGCGCGTACCCGATCGGGTGACGCATGTCCGGCGCGCCCAGATGCGCGATGAAGCCGCCATCACAGAACCCCACCATCGCGTGCACGACCGACTCGGGATGCACCAGCACCTCGATCTGGTCAGGCGCGAAACCGAAGAACTCGCGCGCCTCGATCATTTCAAGCGCCTTGTTGAACATCGATGCCGAATCGATCGTGATCCGCTGCCCCATGTCCCAGTTGGGATGCCGGGACGCCTGCGCCACGGTCGCTCCGGCGAGGTCCTCGATCGGCCAGTCGCGGAAAGCACCGCCAGACGCCGTTATGATGACCCTTTCGACCGCGGCCGTATCCTCGCCGACAAGGGCCTGGAAAATCGCGGAGTGTTCGCTGTCAACAGGCAGTATGCGCGCCTCGTTCAGCCGGGCCGTCCGCATCAGCAGCGACCCCGCAGCGACCAGCGATTCCTTGTTGGCCAAGGCCAGCGTGGCCCCCTGCTCGAGCGCCGCAAGGCCAGGGGGCAGCCCCGCCACGCCCACGATGGCCGACATGACCCACTGCGCAGGGCGTGACGCGGCCTCTTGCAGGGCGGCCGGCCCGGCTGCCGCCTCCACGCCGCTGCCGTCCAGCGCACGCTTGAGATCCTCGTACCGCGCCTCATCCGCCGTGACCGCGATCTCGGCCCCAAGCTCCTTCGCGTCGCGCGCCAGCTGCGCGATGTTCTGCCCGCCCGTGAGCGCGACGACCTCGAACTTGCTGCGTTCCCGCCGCAACAGGTCGATCGTGTTCTGGCCGATGGAGCCCGTGGCCCCCAGGATGGAAATACGCTTCATGTCGCTCCAGGTAGAATACCGAACGTCCAGGTGATGAACACCAAGATAGCTGCCGCCAGCATCGCGTCGAACCGGTCCAACAGCCCCCCATGCCCGGGGATGAGCCCCGAACTGTCCTTCACTCCCTGCCGACGCTTTACCGCGCTTTCCCCGATATCTCCCAACTGGCCGGCCAGGGCGACCACGATGGACAGCGGCACCAGCATCGCACCGGCGTCGAGAGGCGCGGCCAAGAACGCGCCCACCACGCCACCGCCCAGCCAACCGGCGACGGTGCCCGACCATGTCTTCTTCGGGCTGAGCCGGGGCCAGAACTTGGGCCCGCCAAAGCTGCGCCCGGCGAAATAACCGGCAACGTCGGAGACCACGACAACCAGCACGAGCCAGACCATCCACGCAAACCCCAACCCCGCGCGCAAAACAAGGAATGCCGCGCAGCCCGCGATGATCCAGACCGCGAACGCCGCATATGTCCCCTTTTCGCGCGGCGCCTGGGTCGCGCCTGTCAGGGCGGCGGCAAGGATCACCGGCAGGCTCGCCACAGGGGGGAGAACGGCAACGATGGCCACCGAGACACCGGCCAGGACCGCGACGCCGATCGGACTTGGCAGCGCGAACATGCGCGCGGCCTCCCAGATCATGACGCCGCACAGGATCGACAGCGCCCCCGCAAAGACCCAGCCCCCCTGCCAGACCATCGCGATCCCGGCGAACGCGATGACGACACCCGAAACCAGACGCGGCGCCAGATCGGCCCAACGGGCGCCGTCATTCATGCCGTTACCGCGCCGAAACGCCTGTCGCGCGCGCCGTAGCCGCGCAATACAGCGGTGAATATCTCGCGCGTGAAGTCCGGCCAAAGCGTGTCGATGAACTCGTATTCGGCATACGCGGACTGCCACAGCAGGAAATTGGAAATCCGCGCCTCGCCCGACGTGCGAATCACGAGGTCCGGGTCCGGCAAGACGCAGGTATCAAGGTACTTGGGCAACGTCTCGACATCCACGTCAGACGGGTCAAGCCGCCCCTCTGCCACGTCCCGTGCCAAGCGTTGCGTCGCCCGCGACACCTCGTCCCGGCCGCCGTAATTGAGCGCGATCGTGAGGTTCGTGCCGGTACAATGCCGGGTCATTTCCTCGGCCTCGTCCATGAGCGCACGTAGCTTCGCATCAAGGCGCGGCCGATCCCCGATGAAGCGCACGCGCACGTTTTCCTTAACGAACTCCTGCATCTCTTTCATGATGTAGCGGCGGAAAAGGCTCATCAATCCAGCGACCTCGGTCTGGGTCCGGCGCCAGTTCTCGGTGGAAAAGGCGAATATCGTCAGGTACTTGACGCCAAGTGCCGGGCATGCGCTGACAACTTCGCGCACGCGCCGCGCGCCGGCATGATGGCCGAAAAGGCGCGGACGACCGCGCGCTTGCGCCCACCGCCCGTTACCATCCATGATGATCGCCACGTGGCGCGGCCCGCCCGGCTTGGCCGTTGTCTTTCCCATCGTGGCGCTCCCGGTCATCAGACCTGCATGATCTCGGCTTGCTTGCCGTCCAACGCCTCGTCGACCGACGCGATGAACTTGTCCGTCATTTCCTGCACTTCGTTTTCCCAGAATTTCTGGTCATCTTCAGACAGGCCGTCCGCCTTTGCCTTCTTGATCCGGTCCATCCCGTCACGGCGGACATTCCGAATGGCAACACGGGCATGTTCCGCATACTGCGCCGCGACCTTGGTCAATTCCTTGCGGCGTTCCTCGTTCAGCTCGGGGATGGGCAGCATGATGATCGTGCCATTGAGTTGCGGATTGATTCCGAGCCCGCTTTCGCGGATGGCCTTTTCCACCTTCCCGACCAGCGACTTGTCCCACACGTTGATCGTCACCATGCGCGGTTCCGGCACGTTGACCGTGCCGACCTGGTTGATCGGTGTCATCTGCCCGTAGGCCTCCACCTGGACGGGCTCCAGCATGCTCGCCGAGGCGCGGCCGGTCCTGAGCGACGCGAATTCCGACTTGAGCGAATTCATCGCCCCGTCCATGCGCCGTTGCAGATCGTCGGTGTCCAGTTCGAAATCATCAGCCATGTCTTGTCCTTCTTGCGGCTGCCGTGCCTTGGCCCCTTTTTAGCTTCAAGCGCGTACCGTTGTATAGGTACCGTCACCAGCCAGTATACTCCGGAACCCACCGGGTTCGTCGAGGCTGAAGACAATGATCGGCAGATTGTTGTCACGTGCCAGCGCGATCGCGCTGGCATCCATCACCTTGAGATGCTGTGCAAGCACCTCGTCATAGGTCACCTCCTCGAACCGCTTGGCATCCGCGTGGCGCACGGGGTCCTTGTCATAGACGCCATCGACCTTGGTGCCCTTCAGGATCGCCTCACAGGTCATTTCGTTGGCGCGCAGCGTGGCGGCGGTGTCTGTCGTGAAATAGGGGTTCCCGGTACCCGCCGCGAAGATGCACACGCGTTTCTTTTCAAGGTGCCGCACCGCGCGGCGGCGAATGTAGGGCTCGGCGACCTCGTCCATCCGGATCGCGCTGATGACCCGGCAGAAAACGCCCCGTTTTTCCAATGCGCTTTGCATCGCCAAGGCGTTCATGACCGTCGCCAGCATGCCCATGTAATCCGCGGTGGTACGCTCCATCCCCTGTGCTGATCCTTGCAGGCCGCGAAAAATGTTACCGCCGCCGATGACCATGCAGATCTCGACACCCAGCTCGTGTACCGATTGTACCTCGCGGGCGATACGTTCAACCGTCGGCGGATGCAGCCCGTATCCTTGGTCCCCCATCAGAGCTTCCCCCGAGATCTTGAGCAAAACCCTGTTGAACATGGGTTGAGGGGAACTCGTGTCCGACATCGGGTGATCTCCGTTACAGCGGCCGCCTTGCCGGGCGCAAAATGATGCAAAAGCTAGGCAGGTTCAATCGCAGAGTCCAAGACGGCCGGGAAATCGCCCGCGATGTCTCGCACTCGGGACAAATCTGGCATATTTCGCCTTCATGAAACACGATTTGCAGATACCCAGGGACCAGGCCGTCCTGATTGCAGGACCGACGGCATCGGGCAAGTCCGGTCTGGCGATGAAAATTGCAGAACGCCACGACCGTCTGATCGTGAACGCCGATGCGATCCAGGTTTTCGAAAACTGGCGCGTTCTGACGGCGCGTCCCTCCCCGGAAGACGAAAAAGCGGTGCCACACCGCATGTACGGCCATGTTGCGGCCGACGGGGCTTATTCGGTCGGTCACTGGCTGCGTGACCTCAAGCCCCTGCTTCAGGACCCCGGACGGCTCATCATCGTCGGCGGAACGGGCCTTTATTTCTCGGCGCTGACAGAAGGATTGGCGGCGATACCGCAAATACCGCCCGAGACCCGGCAGGAAGCCGATGACTACCTTCGCACGCATGGGCACGTGGCGATGGCCGACCAGCTCGACCCGGCCACACGGTTGCGGATTGATACGTTGAACCCCGCCCGCGTGCAGCGGGCCTGGGAGGTGCTGCGTGCGACAGGTCGCGGCCTTGCGGCATGGCAGGATGACACGCCCCCGCCCCTGCTGCCCCCCGCGGAATGCGCCACGCTACTGGTGACGACACCCAAGGAATGGCTCAACCGCCGCATCGAGAGCAGGTTCGGGAAAATGGTCGCGAGCGGCGCCCTCGACGAGGCACGTGCGAACCTGCCCGCCTGGGACCCTGATCGTTTGTCGTCACGGGCGATCGGCGCACCACAGCTTGTCGCGCATCTCCGTGGCGAGATCACGCTGCAGGAAGCCTGCGATGCAGCGGCAACCGCCACGCGCCAATTCGCGAAGCGACAGCGGAACTGGTTCCGGTCACGCATGTCCGGATGGCGGCGGATTGCCGCCGATGAACTTTAAAAAACTCAATAGTTTCCACTGACAGACAGCGCATTTCCTGTGATCATGCATTCAAAATGCGGCATTCTGGCAGGAGAGGGTCCGAACTTGGCAGTCACGCACGCACATCTGATGACGCTGGCGGAGTGGAAGCGTGGGGCGGCATGGCGGCACACGCTTCAGCACAGTTGCGCCGTTCACAGGCTGATCTGGATCACGCGCGGACAAGGGCTTGCATCGCTGCAGGGCCAACGGCGTGGCGTCGGTGTGCACAATGCGATCGTTATACCGGCTGACAGCCTTTTCTCGCTTGATCTCGGCAAACAGGGATTCGGGCTCGTCTGCGTCATCCCGACAGGCGGCCCGTTGCTCATGCCGGAAGAACCCGTGCATCTGCGCGTGCGGGATGCCCAGATGCAAACCGAACTCACGGCGATACTGGAAGGCATGCAGCGCGAGCAGAACCAGAAGCGCCCCTTCCTCGACGAGGTGCTGAACGCGCAGGCCAGCCTCGCGACCGTTTGGCTGCGGCGGGCACTCATCGAGATCGGCCCCGACACCGACGGAAAGGAAACAGCGGCAATCCGGCTCGTGCGGGCCTACGGCGCATTGATCGCCCGCGATTTCAGAACCGGCCGGACCATGGCCGACTACGCCGCCGCCTTGGGGGTGACGCCCACGCATCTGACGCGAAGCTGCCGACAGATCTCAGGGCTGAGCGCGGCCGAAATGCTGACGGAGCGTACATTGCACGCCGCGCGCGACCTGCTGGAACAACCGGAACGACCGGTGCAACAGATCGCCGGGATGCTGGGCTTCAACAGTGCCGCGTATTTTTCGCGTTTCATCCTGCACCATACCGGGCAGACGCCCTCGGCACTGAGGAAGCGCGCTGCCGAGCCGCCCACGCATGCGCGCCAGAGCTTCTCGGGCGTATCGGGTTGATATCGAGGCCGGGCCGGTGTCAATATGGACAAAGGTCCGCCACCCCCCGACGAGATGCCTTGAAGGACGCTCATGCCGCATTCGCTTCGCCCCAGCAGGTCGACCGGGAACCATGCCGAAAAGCTGGTCGACGACCTGCGGCGCGGCACGATCAGCCGCCGGGAATTCCTGTCGCGCGCGACCACGCTGGGGCTCTCGGTCGGGACGGCCTGTCTCATCGGGGGTCTGCCCCGCACGGCGGCGGCGCAACCGGCCATAACACCGGGCGGGACGCTCAGGATCCAGCAGAACGTGAAGGCGCTCAAGGATCCGCGCACCTATGACTGGAGCGAACTGGGAAACCAGACCCGCGGTTTTCTTGAATACCTGGTGGAGTACGGCGCCGACGGTGGTTTCCGCGGCATGCTGCTCGACAGCTGGGAGGTCAACGCGGACGCCACGCGCTACCGGTTGCGTGTCCGGCGCGGTGTGACATGGAACAACGGTGATCCGTTCACCGCCGAGGATGTCGCGCGAAACATCGAACGCTGGTGCGACAACACGGTCAGCGGCAATTCGATGGCCAGCCGCTTCAACAGTCTTGCCGATCCGGAAACCAGCAAGGCGCGTGAAGGTTCCATCGTGGTCGAGGACAGGCACAATGTCCTGTTGTCGCTCGCGTCGCCCGACATAACCCTGATCGCAAGCATGTCAGACTACCCGGCAGCCGTGACGCATGCAAGCTATGACGGCTCCGACCCGTTCGACCACGGCATAGGCACGGGCCCTTTTCGCCCGGTGCGGATGACGGTCGGCGAAAACTGCGTTCTCGAACGCAACCCCGACCACGACTGGTGGGGCCAGAAAGTCTTTGGCGGGCCTTTCGTCGATCGGGTCGAGTTTCTCGACTACGGCACGGACCCGTCGAACTGGGTCGCCGCGGCCGAGGCCGACGAGGTGGACCTCTTGTACGAATCCGTCGGCGATTTCATCGAGGTGATGAACAACGTCGGCTGGACCGCGACCAAGACCGAGACAGCCGCGACGACCGTCATCCGGACGCACCAACAGGCCGACATCGCCGGGCGAAAGCCTTATGACGACGTTTCTGTGCGCCGAGCGCTTTCGATGGCCGTGGACAACGCGATTTGCCTTGAACTCGGGTATGGCGGACGCGGCACGATCGCCGAAAATCACCACGTAAGCCCGATCCACCCCGCGTATGCGGATATCGGCCCGCCCGAACATGACCCGGCCAAGGCCCGTCGCCTGCTTCAGGAGGCGGGGCTGGCCGAGTTCGAGCACGAACTGATCACGATCGACGACGAATGGCAGCGCAATACCGGTGACGCGGTGGCCGCGCAGTTGCGGGATGCGGGTATTCCCGCCCGCCGCCGGATACTGCCCGGCTCACGCTTCTGGCAGGATTGGCTCACTTATCCTTTCTCGTCCACGCAGTGGAACCACAGGCCGCTGGATGTACAGGTCCTCAACCTTGCCTACAGGTCCGACTCGGCGTGGAACGAGACCGGGTTCCGCAACGAGGAATTCGACCACCTGATCGCACGGGCGAATTCCATCGCCGGCGCAGATGAACGTCGTCCGGTGATGGCAAAGCTGCAGACGCTGTTGCGCACCGAAGGCGTGATCATCCAGCCGTACTGGCGCCGGCTCTACAATCACCACAATGGCAGGCTGGTGAACGCCGAAAGACATCCGTCTAACGAGATCCACCTGTACAAGATCGGGTTCGCGGCCTGACATTCGGCGGCCGATTTTCCGTCAGCCGCCCCAGATCGCCCTGACGTAATTCCGGGTCTCACGGAACGGGGGCACGCCGCCATGTTTGCGGACAGCCTCGGGACCCGCGTTGTAGGCCGCAAGAGCAAGGCGCCACGACCCGAAAGTCCGGTACTGTTCCGCGAGATACCGCGCGCCGCCATCAAGGTTTTCGTACGGGTCGTTGGGGTTGACCCGCAACACGAGCGCCGTCCCCGGCATGAGTTGCGCCAGCCCGATGGCCCCCTTGTGCGATCGCGCGGTCGGGTCCCAGGCCGATTCCCTCTGGACGAGTTTCAGGAAGAGGTCGACGGGCACCCCGTGTCGCCGGGCCGCGTCCCGCGCCATCGGCAGGAATACTCCACGGTAGGCGCCGTCATATCCCTTGGTCGAGACGGTGCCCCATTTCGTCGGCGTCCGTATCTCGCGCGGCTGCAGCCGAACGGAATCGCTGTATTGCTGCTTGGCCCGCGTATCCAGAACGCTGGTCTGGGAGTCGAAAAGCGCGCTGCGGTTCTTGGTCGAAAGAGCATCCGCCCCGGCCGCCACCGGCAGCGATATCGCGCTCGCCACAATGACCCAGATCACCCGCAGCATGGCCGGCTCCTTACTCCCATCCACTCGCGCGCAGCATACTCGCAAACACGAGATTTTCCAGCATCCGTGCGCATGCACTCCTGTCTTTGGCATGATCGCGCCCAAGACCGGAAAAATTTTACCTTTTCTTCACCGAGCTGGGGTGGTGTAAGCGGAGAAGGGCAATTCGCATGATGGAGGAGGTCGCCTAATGGCCGGATCAGTCAACAAGGTAATCATCATCGGCAACCTGGGCCGCGACCCCGAGGTGCGGACCTTCCAGAACGGCGGCAAGGTTTGCAACCTCGCGATAGCCACGTCCGAGAACTGGAAGGACCGCAATACCGGCGAGCGGCGCGAAAAGACCGAGTGGCACCGCGTCGCCATCTTTTCCGAACCTCTCGTGCGGGTGGCCGAGCAATACCTGCGCAAGGGCTCCAAGGTCTACATCGAGGGCCAGCTCGAAACCCGCAAGTGGCAGGACCAGTCCGGACAGGACCGCTACACCACCGAAGTGGTTCTGCGCCCCTACAAGTCGGAGCTCACCATGCTGGACGGCCGCGGTGAAGGCGGCGGCGCAAGCGGTGGCGGCGCAAGCGGTGGCGGGTATGTCGGCGATTACGGTGGTGGCCCGCAGGATGACCAAAGGGGCGGCGCGCCAGCCCGCGATATCGACGACGAGATACCGTTCTGAGCGGCTGCCGCACGGCCAGCGGCGGCGCCCGCTCCCGGCGCGGAAACACCTTGCATCAAGCTTTAGCTCTGGTCATTCGGGCCCAGTGGGTATACGGCGCGCGGGAACAACCTGAGGAACCCAGATGGACCTGCGCAACATCGCCATCATTGCCCATGTCGACCACGGCAAAACCACGCTGGTCGATGAACTTCTCAAACAATCCGGTGCCTTCCGCGTCGGGCAGGCCGTCGACGAACGCGCCATGGACAGCAACGACCTCGAGCGCGAACGCGGCATCACGATTCTTGCCAAGTGCACCAGCGTCGAGTGGAAAGGCACGCGCATCAACATCGTGGATACCCCCGGCCATGCCGATTTCGGCGGTGAGGTCGAACGCATCCTGAGCATGGTCGATGGCGTGGTGCTGCTTGTCGATGCCGCCGAGGGCCCCATGCCCCAGACCAAGTTCGTGACGACAAAGGCGTTGGCGCTCGGGCTGCGGCCGATCGTCGTGCTGAACAAGGTCGACAAACCCGACGCCGAACCCGATCGCGCCCTCGATGAATGTTTCGACCTCTTCGCGGCCCTGGATGCCGACGAGGACCAGCTCGATTTCCCGCACATGTACGCCTCGGGCCGCTCGGGCTGGGCCGACCATGCGCTTGATGGCCCCCGCAAGGACCTGTCGGCACTGTTCGAGCTGATCGTGAACCATGTTCCGGCGCCGAAACAGGTAGCGCGCGTGGACGACGATTTCCGAATGCTGGCAACGACGCTCGGCGCGGACCCGTTCGTCGGGCGTGTCCTGACGGGACGCGTTGAATCGGGACATGTCAAGGTCGGGCAGACGGTGCAGGGCCTGTCGCGCGTGGGGCAGAAAATCGAGCAATTCCGCGTTACCAAGATACAGGCGTTCCGGGGGCTGGCCCCGCAGGATATCGATGAAGCGGTCGCGGGTGACATTGTCACCATCGCCGGGATGTCCAAGGCAACCGTGGCCGACACGATCTGCGCCCTCGCGGTCGACGAGCCGCTGAAGGCCGAGCCGATCGACCCGCCAACGATTTCCATCACCTTCGGCATCAACGACTCGCCGCTCGCGGGTCGCGACGGGAAGAAAGTGCAGTCGCGCGTGATCCGCGAACGGCTGATGAAGGAAGCGGAACAGAACGTGGCGATCCGCGTGACCGACACCCCTGGCGGTGAGGCGTTCGACGTGGCCGGACGCGGTGAACTGCAAATGGGCGTTTTGATCGAGAACATGCGCCGCGAGGGTTATGAACTGTCGATTGCCCGGCCGCGCGTGCTCATGCGGGACGATGAGGACGGTGGCACGCTGGAACCGGTCGAGGAAGTGACGATCGACGTGGATGACGACCATTCCGGCGCGGTGATCGAGAAACTGACCGGCCCGCGCAAGGGGGAACTGGTCGAGATGAAGCCGGCCGACAGCGGCAAGACCCGGATCGTCGCGCACGTGCCCTCGCGCGGGCTTATCGGGTACCATGGCGAATTCCTGACGGATACGCGCGGCACGGGCGTCATGAACCGCGTGTTTCACGGGCATGTCCCCCACAAGGGGCCTATCCCCGGCCGCAGGGCCGGCGTTCTGATTTCCATGGAAACCGGCGAGTCGGTGGCCTTTGCCCTGTGGAACCTCGAGGAACGCGGGCGCCTGTTCATCGGGCCGCAGGAGAAGGTGTATCAAGGCATGATCATCGGCGAGCACAGCCGGGAGAATGATCTGGAGGTCAATCCGCTGAAAGGGAAAAAGCTGACCAACGTCCGCGCCAGCGGGTCGGATGACGCCGTCCGCCTGACGCCGCATGTCAACATGAGCCTCGAAGAGGCGATTTCCTATATCGACGATGACGAGCTGGTCGAGGTCACCCCGAACGCCATCCGCCTGCGCAAGCGCCACCTCGACCCTCACGAACGCAAGCGCGCCGCCAAGTCAGCCTGACCGGGTGGCAGGCGACGCGCGTCACCCGGGTCAGGGGTCAGGGCGCGATCATGATACGGTCGACCACTGTCAGTGCGCCTTGCTCCCGGCGCACGACAATGATTTCGCCCGACCGCGCGAATTCGCCGGTCAACGCGCTGATGTTGACCTGATGCGTTACCAGAAGCAGCCGCGCGTCGGCCGGCTGTGACGCGATGCGGCGTCGCGTTGATCGCGTTTGTGCGGCCCTGTCACCGCGACCTGCGAAATGCGAATTGAGCGATGCCACATCCTGCGGCGGGCCCATGCCGACCAGCCGGGCGGTATCACGGCACCGACACCACTGGCTGGTCCAGACGGCATCAAAGCTCACATCGGCGCTACGCATCGCCTCACCGATCCGGCTTGCCTGCGCGCGGCCACGGTCATCAAGGTTTCGCTGCGTCCTGCAATCATCAAGATCGAAGCCGTCCGGGTCTCCCGTCCCCGGGGCGAGCGCGTGTCGCATCAAGGCAACAGCACCCGGCTGCGTCAGCGCCGACAGGTCCTGCGCGGCCGCTGTGCCCGGCACGAGGAAAGCAAGAAATACAAGCAATACGCGCATCGCATTTTTCATGCAAAGGACATTAACGCGATCTCTCTGCGCCGCCACAGCGAAAATCGTTGTCCGATGAATAAAGCTCGCGCACCATGACGGTCATGAACTGTTGCAGCCGATGCCCCGTCCAGCGACATCTCGTCTGCCATAAGGGGCGATTGGCGCTAAGCGGACAGCCCACCGATGATGACGAAGATCATTGCAGAGACCCTTGCAGAGCCGGCGGGATATCACGGTGTCGAAACAGCGTTCAGGACCTGGCGCAATAGCCTGCACGGCCGCGCCAAACCCTACAGCCTGCACGGGCTGCGCAAGCCGGTCATCATCGAGCTGTCCTGGTCGGGCGCACCGGGCGCCGGGCTACTGGCCGTGACCGGTCAGAGCGCGCAGATGGTCGCATAGTACCGGACCAGGGCCAGCCGCCGGCGGCTGTCGGAATCAGCGCATGAAAGGAAAAAGTTGAGGGGGGCAAACCTGACCGGCAACAGAACAAGACCCTGTTACCCAAACGTTTGGCCCGCTTGCGCCGGCAAAAATACCAGAACCGACAAGCAGCTGATTTTTTTGGTGCCCAAGGTGAGATTCGAACTCACACGGGGTTTCCCCCGGGGGATTTTGAATCCCCTGCGTCTACCCTTCCGCCACTTGGGCCCGTTGCGTACACTTAACGAAGCGCCGCCGCGGCGTCCAGTGCCAAAGCGCGTCGCGGCCGACGGGGCTTGACCCCCGTGGTCGGCCATGCTCATTGGCCCGCATTCATCATCCCGAGGACCGCCCCCAATGCTCAGGCGTCTTTACGACTGGACCATCCGGATGGCCCACCACCACAACGCCCTGTGGGTGCTGGCGGCGGTATCTTTTGTCGAAAGTTCAATCTTTCCCATCCCGCCGGATGTTCTGATGGTCCCGATGATCCTCGCGCGGCCGCATCGCGCATGGCTGATCGCCACCGTGGCGCTGGTGGCCTCGGTCCTTGGCGGCCTGCTGGGCTATGCCATCGGCGCGCTGGCCTTCGAACAGGTCGGCCGCCCGGTGCTGGAAAGCCTCGGCAAGGCCGACGCCATGGCCGCGTTCAACACCCGGTTCAACGATTTCGGGTTCTGGGCGGTGCTGACGGCCGGCGTCACGCCCTTTCCCTACAAGGTCATCACGATCATGTCCGGCTGGACGGCGATGCCGCTGGCCACCTTCATCGCCACCTCCATCCTCGCGCGCGGGCTGCGCTTCTTCCTCGTGGCGGCCCTGCTTTGGAGGTTCGGGGCGCCGGTACGCGATTTCATAGAGCGGCGCCTGGGGCTGGTGACGATCGTTTTCGTGCTGCTCCTCTTCGGCGGGTTCTATATCGTGAGGCACTTGTGACACCGACACGCGCCACCCTTGTCCTGATTGCCGCGGGCGGCTCGGCGGTGCTTCTGGCGGCCGCGTTCGTCACGCAAGCGTACGGCTGGGCCCCCTGCAAACTGTGCCTCTGGCAACGCTGGCCGCACGGGGCGGCGGTGCTGGCCGGATTCGCGGCACTTGCCCTGCCCGGCGCGGTGCTGACCGTGCTGGGTGCGCTGTCGGCGCTGACAACGGCCGGCATAGGGGCCTATCACGGCGGCGTGGAGCGCGGCTGGTGGCCCGGCCCCGACAGCTGCACCGGCACGGGGCTGTCGGGCCTCGACGGCGCGTCACTTCTGCCCGGCAGCGGCGACGCGCCCGCGCTGGTGATGTGCGACAGCTTCCAGCCCTTCCTGTTCGGGCTCAGCATGGCGAACTGGAACATGCTCGCCTCGCTCGCGCTGGCGGCGGTCTGGCTCATGGCGGCGCGGGCGCGGGCCTGACGCCACCGCCCGCGATCAGGCCGGGCGCGCCACGCTGGTTCCCGTGTCCGCGCGCGGGAACAGCACCAGCTTGCCCGCGTCCTCGTCCCACAGCTTGAGCCTGAAACTGGCCAGCGCCTCGCGCCAGCCGATGGCATCGTGGCATTGCAGCTCCGCGGGCAGATCCTTCTGGCAGCGGCGCAGCCTGTAAGACGGGATCGAGGGATTGAAATGATGCAGGTCGTGATAGGCGATGTTCCCGGTTCCCAGATCCCACAGCCAGCCCAGGTCAAGAGAGCTCGACCCCTCCAGCGTGGCCTTGCGGAAATCCAGATCGGGCTTGCGGTCCCAGTAGGTGTCCTCGAAATTGTGTTGCAGGTAGACGAGGAACACCCCGATGACCCCTGCCAGCAGCGCGCTCAGCCCCAGCACGGCAAGCCCGGCCAGCCCCAACGCCCACCAGACAAGCGCGATATAGCCCGCAAGCATCAGGTTGTGGGCGATCACGCCCGCAGCACCCACCTTGCGGGTGTTGCGCGGCCAGCGATACGCGATGAAATACGTGTAAAGCCCGCCCAGTGACAGCATCACCAGCGGATTGCGGTACAGCCGGTACCAGAGCCGCGTGCGCAACGGCGCCGCGCGCCATTCCCGCAGCGTCATCGTGTAGACCTCGGTCGTCTCGCGATGTTCGAGGTTGCCGAGATAGGCATGGTGCTGGTTGTGATTGTACTGCATCACCCGGTAGGGCGTCAGCGAGAAGACCGACAGCACGTAGCCCGCCCAGTCGTTGAGCGGCCGCGTCGCGAAAAGCGAGCCATGCCCGCAATCATGCTGCAACACGTAAAGCCGCACCGACGCGAAGGCCAGCACCACGACGAAACCCGACGCAAGGACGGGCCGGTCCGCGAAATGCGCCCCCAGCCCGAGCGCTGCCACGTAAACCGCGAACGTTCCCAGCAGGCTCAGCGTGCCCATCAGGTCGCTTTTGCCCGTGTACCGCTTGGTGAATTCCCTGATTTCCATGGCACCCTCGCCCGATGCATGACCAATCGACAGAATCGCTGTACCGGTGGCCTGCCGGTTACGAGCTCAGCATGAACGCCAACCCGTGCAAAATGCAAGCGCGCTGTACCGGCAGGCGCCCTGCCCGGCCAAATGACGCATTGACACGACTGCCCGTCGGCACGACGTGGTCGGCATGGAACGCATGAAAGCCATTCTCACCCTCACCGCGGCGCTGGCCTTCGCGCTGTCACCTCTCACCACATCGGGGTTCAACGGCTTCCGGCCCGACCAGTTCCCGATCCCGCAGGTCGATCCCCCGGCCCAACCGGCCGGATACGCATTCGGCATCTGGGGCCTGATCTACCTTTGGCTGATTGCCGGCGCGCTGTTCGGTCTGCTCAAGCGCGATACCGCGCCGGGCTGGGACGCGATGCGCTGGCCGCTTGTCGCCAGCCTCGTGATCGGGGCGGCGTGGATCCCGGTCGCGCAGACGTCGCCATTCTGGGCAACCGTCCTGATCTGGGCGATGCTGGGCACGGCGGTGGCCGCGCTTCTTCGCGCGGGCGATCGGGACAGGGCGTGGTTGCGCACCCCGATCGCGCTTTATGCCGGGTGGTTGACCGCGGCGTCCTGCGTGGCGCTGGCGCTGATGCTGGCAGGCCACGGCGTGATGAGCGCGCAGGCGGCGGCGATCGTGATGATCGGCGTCGCGCTGATCCTCGCGGCCGTGGTACTGACCGCGCGCGCGGACACGCCGGAATACGCGCTCGCGGTCGCATGGGCGCTGGTGGGCATCATCGTCGACAACCTCGACCCGCTCAACGCGCCGGTTCTGGCGCTTTGCACCGCGGGGCTTGCCGTACTGGGCGCCCTGGCGTTGCGTCACAGGCGCCGCGCCGGCTGACGCCGGGGCGTGGCGTCCTCAATCGTCGCGCGGCCTGCCCTTCACATGCTTGCGCAGCCGCGACGGGGTGGATTTCTTGCGGCCCTTGTAGGGGTTCTTGTCGGATTGCGACCGCATGGTCAGCCGTATGGGCGTGCCGGGCATGTCGAAATCGTCGCGCAGGCCGTTGACCAGATACCGCGCATAGCTTTCTGGCAGCTTCTCGGGATGGCTGCACATCACCACGAAACCCGGCGGCCGGGTCTTGGCCTGCGTCATGTAGCGCAGCCTGATCCGCCGTCCCCCCGGCGCCGGGGGCGGATGCGCCGCGACCATCTCGCCCAGCCAGCGGTTGAGCTGGGCCGTGGGCACCCGCCGGTTCCACACGTCATGCGCCCGGATCACCGCGTCGCGCAGCCGGTCGAGGCCCCGGCCCGTCTTGGCCGAAACGGTGACGAGCGGCGCACCGCGAAGCTGCGGCAGCAGGCGTTCGAACGCTTCGCGCAGGTCGCGCAGCTTCTGCTGCTTGGCCGGCTCCACGTCCCACTTGTTGACCGCAACCACCACCGCGCGGCCCTCGCGCTCGGCCAGGTCGGCAATCCGCAAATCCTGCTGTTCAAAGGGTATCCCGGCATCCAGCAGCACGACGACGACCTCGGCAAAGCGCACGGCGCGCAGCCCGTCGGCGACCGACAGTTTCTCGACCTTGTCCTGAACCCGGGCCTTCTTGCGCATCCCGGCCGTGTCGAAAATGCGGGTCGGCAGCCCGTCCCAGTCCAGCGTCAGTGATATCGCGTCGCGGGTGATCCCGGCCTCGGGCCCGGTCAGCAGGCGGTCCTCGCCCAGTATCCGGTTGATCAGGGTCGATTTCCCCGCGTTCGGGCGGCCCACCACCGCCACCTGCAGCGGCTTGTCAGGCGTGATCGCCGGGGCGGGCTCGTCGGCCGCCTCCGAAACGGCCACATCCGTTTCCGGCAGGTCGGCGGCGGCCTTCTCGGCCATCGCGTCCGCCAGCGGCATCAGCGCGGTATACAGTTCGTTCAGCCCCTCGCCGTGCTCGGCCGACAGGCGAATCGGCTCCCCCAGCCCCAGCCCGTAGGCTTCGTAAACGCCCGCGTCGGCGGCGCTGCCCTCGGCCTTGTTCGCGCCAAGGATCACGCGGGCGGACCGCTTGCGCAGGATGTCGGCGAAAAGCTCGTCGGTCGGTGTCACGCCGGTCCGCGCGTCGATCAGGAACAGGCAGGCATCCGCCATGTCCACCGCACGCTCGGTCAAGCGCCGCATGCGCCCTTCGAGCGAATCGTCGGTGGCATCCTCCAGCCCGGCAGTATCGATCACCGTGAACCGCAGGTCTCCCAGCCGCGCCTCACCCTCGCGCAGGTCGCGCGTCACGCCCGGCTGATCGTCCACCAGCGCAAGGCGCTTGCCCACGAGGCGGTTGAACAGCGTGGACTTGCCCACATTGGGGCGCCCCACGATGGCAAGGGTAAATGTCATGTCTCAGGCTCCGGGCCGGGTGAAGCCGACCCCTTACAATATCACGCGGTCAACGGAAAGCCAGCAAACGGCCCTTGCCGGAAACCACGTACAGCGTGTTGCCCGCCACCACCGGGTTGCTGGCGGCGCCGTCCGGCATCTCGACGCTGCCCGTGGGCTCGCCCGTGGCCGGATCGTACAGCCGCAACAGCCCGTCCCCCGACGCCACGATCAACTGCCCGCCCGCGATGACCGGGCCGTAATGACCGTAAATGCGCGTCTGCCGCTTCGGCCGGCTCTTGGTGAAGAACGGCAGGGGCCGTGACCAGATGACGCTGCCATCCTCGGCCGACAGGCGCATCAGCTCGTTGCGGTCGGACACCATGAAGACCGACCGGCCCGCGGGCCAGACGGGATTGAGCGCGCCATCGCCCGCGGTCCAGACACGTTCTCCGTTGCCGAGCGCCAGCGCCACGGTCCGGCCCGAATGGCTGCCGACAAAGACCTTGTCCCCCGAAACGACCGGGTCGCCGGTGATATCGCCCACGCGGCCCGCGGCGTAGCCCTCGCGCTGGCCGGCAACCGGGGCGTCCCACCGGCGCAGGCCGCCCCGGCGGAACGCGCCCTGAACCTCGCCCGATCCGAAGGCGAAGATGGCGTACTTGTCCGTCAGCGCGGGCGCGGGACCGCCATGCACGTTGTTGATGTCGGGCGTTGCCGAAAGCTGCCAGCGGATGCGCCCGTCATCGGTGTCGATGGCCCAGCCCACCTCGTCCCCCGAGACGAGGTACACAAGCCCCCCGCTGACGGCGGGGCTGCCCGTGCCCGTGCTGCGCAGGTTCTGCTGCCACAGGACGCTGCCATCGGCGGGATCGAGCGCCGTCAGCAATCCGAATCCGGACGACACGAACAGCTTGCCGTCGCCAAAGGCCAGACCGCCGCCCCCGGCATCGTTGGCGGAGTCGTTCGGCGGCGTCAGGTCCCGCGTCCACAGCCGCTCGCCCGCGGGGCTCACGGCGCTGACCTGCGCCCGCGCGTCCAGCGTGTATATGCGGCCCTGCGCCACGACCGGGTCGGCCGAAATGCGGTTTCGGCGGCCGTTGCCAGTGCCGACGCCGACACTCCACGCGAATTGCGGATCACGGGCAAGCGCCGGGTGCGCGGCCCGCGTGGCCGGGGTCCCGATGCGTTGACGCCAGTCCGCGTTGACCTCCGCCGGCGGCAACGCCAGCGGCACGTCGCGCGCCGCCGCCTCCGCGTTCACCGGGGCCTCGGTCACGGTCTCGTCGCTCAGCACGTCGCGGATGCCCTCGCGCTCCCCGGGCAGGATGGCCTCTTCCTCGGTACAGGCCGCCATCACGGAAAGGGCCGCAAGCCCAAGGATCAATCCGGTCGGTTTCAACGCTCTTGCCCTCACCTTTCGCCTTGCGCCGGAACGTGGCCGGAGCCCGTCACTGCGCCTCCTGCGGCGGGCCCTCGGGCTCACCGCCGAGCGCCACAATCGCCTGCGACGCCCGCTGGCGCAAGCCCGCCGTCGCCTGCGCGGCCGCCACGAGGGTCTGCAGGCGCTCCAGCGCCGCCTCGGTGTCGCCCGCCTCGATATCGAGATAGGCCAGTTGCTCGTCGGCCAACAGCCCGGTCAACCCAGACGACAGCGCGATGCCCTCCAGCCGGCTGCGCCGCGTCTCGGGGTCCAGCCCGCCATCCGGCAATCCCGCCGCCTTGAGCGTGGCAATCTGGCGATAGATCGGCGCGATCCCGTCCCTGTCGGCAAGGGCCAGCAGCCTCTCGGCGGCAGCCTCTGGCGCCGTGCCGGTCCGCTCCGCCGCCGCCAGCATGTCCAGCACGGCGCGGCTGGCCGGCCCCGGCGCCTCGATCCCGGCCAGCGCGTCGGCACGCGCGGCGGCATCTTCCTGCTGCAGGGCCGCCAGCATCGAATCGCCCAGGGCGCGCGCCGCCTCGGTCTCCTGCGCCTTGCGCCACTCGTTCCAGCCGGCCCCGCCGACGATCAGCAGAACCGCCACCACGCCGATCCAGCCGTAGCGCCGGATGCGCGAATACAGGCGGTCGCGCCGGACCTCCTCGGTCACCTCGTCGATGAAACTGTCGGTATCGCTCACGTCGGACGCCCCCTTGAATACCGGTTTCTCTTAACGCGATGGCCCTGCGCTGCCAAGAGGCCGAATGCCCGCGACGGCCCGCCACGGCGCCGGGCCCGTTTCCCGAACGGAATGTCTTGCCTTCACCCCCGCTTTCAGGAATGCTTTTACTGAGCCGCGCCAGATAAGAAAGGCTTAACCATTGGCCATCAAGATCGAGATGCTCCGCTGTTTCCGTGCGGTCGCGGATCACGGCAGCCTCGCCGATGCCGCGGACACGCTGGGGCGCACCTCCTCGGCCGTGTCGATGATGCTGCGCCAGTTCGAGGATCACGTGGGCGCGCCGCTGTTCGAAAGTTCCCGCAAATCCCGGCTCACCCCGCTTGGCCGGCTGGTCCATGCCGAAGCGGCGCGCGAGCTTGCGCATTTCGAACGCACCGTCGCCGCGATCGAGGGGTTGTCGCGCGCCGAACTGGGCCATGTGCGCCTTGCCGTCACACCATCGGTCGCCCAGACGGTGATGCCACCGATCCTGCAAGACTACCTGAAGGATCACGCCGGCGTCCGGATCGAGATGACCGACGCCGACTCGGCCACGGTTCAACGCGAGCTTGCCGCCGAGCGCGCCGATATCGGGCTGGCCAGCCTCCCGCCGATGCCCGGGCACGATCGGCGTCTTGTCTTCACGGATGCCTTCGGCGTCGTCTGCCCGGTCGATCACCCCCTCGCCCGCGATTGGGAACGGCTGACATGGGCCGATCTGGCCGGCGTGGATTTCATCGCCAACGGGCTGTGCCACAGCATCCGGGACGATGATTTCGCCCCGATCCTCAAGGACTCGCGCATGATGGTGCGCAACACCGCCTCCCTGCTCAGCCTCGTGCGCGCGGGCGTCGGCGTGACCCTGTTGCCCGAACTGGCTATCCTGCCCGAATTCCTCGATCTCGAATTCCTGCCGTTGGTGGACAGCACCGCCCGGCGCGAGGTCTGGATGGTCACGCCGCCCGAGCCCATGCTGACACCGGCCGCCATGGCGCTGGTGCAAGCCATCACGCGGGCCGAGGTCTCGGTCAGGGCGAAAACGCTTCAATTCCGTTGAAAGGAAGTTCATAACTTTGCATTTGACTGAATCAAGAGGGCATGGCGTAGTCTTTCATCAGTACCCGGCATGACAAGGATGGTCCTCGATGAGCGAACTCAAATGCAACTATATTGCCGGTCAATGGGTCGCGGGCGGAACCGGGATCGAGAACCGCAATCCCTCCGATCTGTCCGACCTCGTGGGTGTTTTCGCACAAGGCACGCCCGACCAGCTTGACACGGCCATCGCCGCGGCGCGCTCGGCACAGGCCGACTGGGCCGGCTACGGGCTCGAACGCCGTCAGGCCGCGCTGATGAATATCGGCAACGAGTTGATGGCCCGGGCCGACGAACTGGGCGAACTGCTAAGCCGGGAAGAGGGCAAACCCCGCGCCGAAGGGCGCGGCGAAGTCTACCGCTCGGGCCAGCATTTCACTTATTACGCCTCCGAGATCCTGCGCCAGATGGGGCAAAACGCGCAATCCGTCCGCCCGGGCGTCGAGGTGGATATCAAACGCGAACCCGTCGGCGTCGTCGGCGTCATTTCGCCCTGGAATTTCCCCATGGCCATCCCGGCATGGAAAATCGCCCCGGCGCTGGCCTATGGCAACGCGGTCGTCTGGAAACCGGCCAACCTCGTGCTGGGCTCGGCCCATGCCCTGGCCGAGATCATCTCGCGGCAGGATATCCCCACGGGCCTCGTCAACCTCGTCATGGGGTCGGGCGGCGGCATCGGACAGGCGATGGCGGAATCCGCGAAGCTTGACGCGCTGACCTTTACCGGCTCGGTCCCGGTGGGCCGCGGCATCGCCGCCGCCGCACTGGACAACATGACCAAGCTGCAGATGGAGATGGGCTCCAAGAACGCGCTGGTGGTGATGAACGACGCCGATCTGGATACCGCCGTGGCGGCAACGCTCAACGGCGCCTTCAGCGGCACGGGCCAGAAATGCACCGCCTCCTCGCGTCTGGTCGTGCACGAGGGCGTCCACGACGCCTTTGTCGAGAAACTCGTCAACGCGACCAAGGCGATGCGGGTCGGCCACGCTCTGGAAGAGGGCACGCAGATGGGCCCGGTGGTCAGCGAACAGCAGCTTTCCGAGAACCTCAAGTGGGTCGAGACGGGCCGCGCCGAAGGGGCCGAACTGGCCTGCGGCGGCGAGCGTCTGAACATGCCGCACGA
Source organism: Roseovarius halophilus (ex Wu et al. 2025) (assembly GCF_047086965.1). Classification (NCBI taxonomy): domain Bacteria; kingdom Pseudomonadati; phylum Pseudomonadota; class Alphaproteobacteria; order Rhodobacterales; family Roseobacteraceae; genus Roseovarius; species Roseovarius halophilus (ex Wu et al. 2025). The sequence goes on from NZ_JBKOTX010000033.1 coordinate 39,093, forward strand.
AGGCTACTACATGTCGCCGGGTATCTTCCTCAACACTCGCAACGACATGCAGATCAACCGCGAGGAGATGTTCGCGCCGCTCAGCAGCGTGATCAGGGTCGGCAGCTATGACGAGGCCCTGGCCACCGTCAACGACACCCGCTTCGGCCTGAGTTCCGGCATCGTCACCAGGTCGCTGGCCCGCGCCTCGGATTTCAAGCGCAACGCCCGCACCGGCATCGTCACCGTCAACCTGCCCACCGGCGGCATGGACTATCACGTGCCCTTCGGCGGGCGCGGTGACAGTTCCTACGGACCGCGCGAACAGGGCCAGGCCGCGGCCGAATTCTTCACCACGATGAAGACAAGCTACACCGCCGCCGGCACGCCGGAGTGACCCCCGCATGACCTACCGCATCGACGCCCTGCAATACGCCAACTGGTCCGAGAAGATATTTCGCCAGATGTGCGAAGGCGGCGTCGACGCGGTGCATGTCACCATCGCCTACCACGAGAATTTCCGCGAAACCGTCCTCAACATCGAGGCATGGAACCGCCGGTTCGAACGCCACCCCGACCTGATCTTTCACGGGCGCACCGGCGATGACGTGCGCCGCGCGCGCGCGACGGGCCGCACCGCGATCTTCTTCGGGTTCCAGAACCCCGCGCCCATCGAGGATGATATCGGCCTCGTCGAGGTGCTGCACACGCTGGGCGCGCGATTCATGCAGCTGAGCTACAACAACCAGTCGCTTCTGGCGACGGGCTGCTACGAGGCCGAGGATCCGGGGCTAACCCGCATGGGCAAGCAGGTCATCAGGGAAATGAACCGAGTCGGGCTGGTGATCGACATGTCGCACTCCGCCGACCGATCCACCATCGAGGCCGCCGAGATCTCCGAACGCCCCATCGCCATCACCCACGCGAACCCGCATGCGTGGCACCCCGCCTTGCGCAACAAGCGCGACGACGTGATCCGCGCCGTGGTCGACAATGGCGGCATGATGGGCTTCTCGCTCTATCCCCATCACCTCAAGGACAAATCCGACTGCACCGTGCACGCCTTCTGCGACATGGTGGCCCGCGCCGCCGACAGGTTCGGCCCCGCGCATTTCGGCATCGGCTCGGATCTCTGCCAGGATCAGCCCGACAGCGTGGTCGACTGGATGCGCACCGGCCGCTGGTCGCGCGAAACCGACTACGGGGAGGGCTCGGCCGCGAACCCCGGCTTTCCGCCCCAGCCCGGCTGGTTCCGCGACAACCGCGACTTCGGCAACATCGAGGCCGGTCTGCGCGAAATCGGTTTCAGCGACACCGAGGTCGCCGGCCTGATGGGCGACAACTGGCTTTCCTTCTTCGACGCCGGCTTCGGTCCCCGCCAGACGGAGTAGACACACCGCCATGCCCCGCCGCCCCGCATCCCCGCGCGTCCGCCCGCCCCGCAGCCACCACCTGCCGGGCCGGCGCCCGG
>NZ_JBKOTX010000034.1:0-40529 GCF_047086965.1 Roseovarius halophilus (ex Wu et al. 2025)
GCCCGCGCGGCTGCTGTCCGGCGGCGAACAGCAGCGGCTCGCGCTGGCCCGCGCGCTGGCGCTCGACCCGGAGGTGCTGCTGCTCGACGAACCCACGGCCAGCCTCGACCCGGCCTCGGTGCTGATGATCGAACGCATCGCCGCCGACGCGCTGGCGCGCGGGGTGCGCCTGATCTGGGTCACGCATGATGTCGGGCAGGCCCGCCGCATGGCCGACGACATCGTGTTCATCGCAGGCGGCAAGGTGGCCGAGCATTCGGCCGCGACCCGCTTCTTCGACGCGCCGGCAAGCCAACCGGCGCGGCGCTACCTCGACGGCGATCCCGTCGTCTGATCCACTCCCGCAAGAAGGAACATTCCATGCTCGACAGAAGACTGCTTGGCGGTACGGCCCTCGCCCTGATGCTCGCGCCCCTTGGTGCGCTCGCGCAGGGCAGCGGCGCCATCATCGTGCAATCCACCACCTCGACGGCCAATTCAGGCCTCTACGACCACCTTCTGCCCATGTTCGAGGAAGAAACCGGAATCGACGTCAACGTCGTCGCGGTGGGCACCGGGCAGGCCATCAGGAACGCGCGCAACTGCGACGGCGACGTGCTGCTGGTCCACGCCAAGCCGGCCGAGGAAAAGTTCGTGGCCGACGGCATGGGCGTGTCGCGCACCGACCTGATGTACAACGACTTCGTGATCGTCGGGCCCGCCGACGACCCGGCCGGTGTCACCGGCATGACCGACGCCCAGGACGCGCTTTCCAGGATCGCCTCGGCCGAGGCGGGCTTCGCCTCGCGCGGCGATGACTCGGGCACCCACAAGAAGGAGATGTCGCTCTGGGCCGATACCGACGCCGACCCGGCCGCGGCTTCCGGCGACTGGTACCGCGAAACCGGCTCGGGGATGGGCGCGACGCTCAACACGGGCATCGGTATGGGCGCCTACGTCATGACCGACCGCGCCACGTGGATCAGCTTCGCCAACAAGCAGGATTACGAGATCCATGTCGAGGGCGACGAGGACCTGTTCAACCAGTACGGCGTGATCCCGGTGAACCCCGATGCCTGCCCCTCGGTCAATATCGAGGCCGCGCAGACCTTCGCCGACTGGCTTCTTTCCGATGCCGGGCAGGACGCGATCGGCGCCTACATGGTGGACGGGCAGCAACTGTTCTTCCCCAACGCGCCCGAATAAGCTATCCCTTGCCGCATCACGCGGGGCGGCGACGGGCCGCCCTGCATCGGCGACCGGCAGGGATGAATGACACGAGCGCGGACCGGGGCAGACCCCGAATTCCTGACAGTGCGCGAGCTGGCCGAGCTTCTGCGCATCAAGGAACGCAAGGTCTATGACCTCGCCGCCACGGGCAGCGTCCCCTGTTCGCGCGCCACGGGCAAGCTGCTGTTCCCCGCCGCCGAGGTGCGCGCATGGATCGCCGGCGCCAGCACCGGCGGGACGCCCGACATCGGCCCGCGCCCGCCTGCCATCCTGCTGGGCAGCCATGACCCCCTGCTCGACTGGGCGATCCGGGAATCCCGCTGCGGGCTGGCCACGTTCTTCGACGGCTCCCATGACGGTCTCGCGCGGTTTCGCGCGGGCGAAGGGGTCGCGACGGGCCTTCACGTGCACGACGCCGCCAGCGGCGACTGGAACCTGCCCGTCGTCGCGGAAAGCTGCGGCGACCGGAACGCCGCGCTCATATCCTTCGCGACGCGGCGCCGGGGCATCGTCGTCCGCACAGGCAACGGCACCATCAAGGGCATCGCGGATCTTGCCGGCCATCGCGTCACGCCGCGCCAACCGGAATCGGGCACCGAAACGCTTTTTCACCACTTGCTGGCCCGGCACGGGGTGTCCGCCGGCGAGATCACTTTCGGCGACGTGGCCCGCACCGAAACGGACGCGGTCCAAAGCGTGGCCCGCGGCACCGCCGACGCGGCCTTCGGGCTGGAATGCGTGGCGCGCGATTTCGGGCTGGATTTCCTGCCGCTCGTCAACGAACGCTTCGACCTGCTGGTGGATCGCGCCGCGTGGTTCGATCCGCCGCTTCAGGCCCTCGAGCGTTTCTGCCGCGCCCCGGCCTTCGCCAAGCGTGCCGAGATGACGGGCGGCTATGACCTCGGCGGTCACGGCGAGGTGCGCTGGAACGCGTGACCGGTCCCGGCGACGGGCCCTTGGCCTTGCCGGTGTCTTGCCACGGCGCACGCCGTGGTTACCCCCGCCAGTGCCCTGTCGCCGCGCCGACGCGATGCCGACGCGACAGGGCCGCGATACCGACGCACGCTTTCGCCCGCCTCTCCGCGCGTTAACCCCGATTCGCGCCCCCGCCCTTCCCACGGGCGGCCCGATCCGCTACTGCTCTGGCGAAATGCCCCAGTCAAAGGCCCGCCCATGAAACCCATCCGCCTGCTCTCCGGTGTGCTGACCGTCGGCGGGTGGACCCTGATGAGCCGCTTGCTGGGCTTCGTGCGGGACGTTTTCATCGCCTCCTTCCTCGGCCCCGGCGTACTGATGGACGCCTTCGTCGCCGCCTTCCGCCTGCCCAACATGTTCCGGCGCTTCTTCGCCGAGGGCGCGTTCAACTCCGCCTTCGTTCCGATGTTCTCCAAGCGATTGGAATCAGGGGAAGATCCCGAAGGTTTCGCCAGCCTCGCCCTGTCCGGTCTGGGCCTTGTCCTGCTGGTGCTGACCGGGCTGGCAATGGTCTTCATGCCCGCGCTCGTCTGGGCCACGGCCGAAGGTTTCGCCGGGGACGCCCGCTTTGCCGTCACGGTGGATTTCGGCCGCATCGTCTTTCCCTACATCCTGTTCATATCGCTTGCCGCGCTGTTTTCGGGCGTGCTCAATGCCGCCGGGCGTTTCGCCGCCGCCGCCGCCGCGCCCGTGCTGCTGAACATCCTGCTGATCGGCGCGATGAGCCTGGCCTGGGTCACCGGCGGCGCTGTCGCACAGGCGCTTGTCTGGACGATCCCGGTGGCCGGCATCGCCCAGCTCGTCCTTGTCTGGCACGCGGCGGACCGCGCCGGTTTGCGCATCCGCCCTGTCCGTCCGCGCTGGACGCCCGAAATGGCCCGCCTCGTACGGGTCGCTTTGCCAGCCGCGCTTGCCGGGGGCGTGGTCCAGGTCAATCTGCTGGTGGGCCAGCTGGTGGCGTCGAATTACGACAAGGCGGTCAGCTGGCTCTACGCTGCCGATCGGCTCTACCAGCTTCCGCTCGGCGTGGTCGGGATCGCGGTCGGCATCGTTCTTCTGCCCGACCTGTCCCGACGACTGAAAGCGGGGGACGATTCCGGCGCACGGCACGCCTATTCACGGGCCGGCGAAATTTCTCTTGCATTGACAATACCTTGCGCGGTCGCGCTGCTGGTCATTCCGCTACCGCTCGTTTCGATCCTGTTCGAACGCGGCGCCTTCACAACGGATGACACCGCGGCGACCGCGTTGGCGGTTGGCATCTACGGCCTCGGCCTGCCGGCGTTTGTTCTGCAGAAAGTCCTTCAGCCCCTCTTCTTTGCCCGCGAGGACACCAAGAGCCCCTTGCGCTACGCCTTGTGGGCAATGGTCGTGAACGCGGTACTGGCCGTTGGGCTTTCGTTCTACATCGGCTGGATCGCGGCCGCCATCGCGACGAGCGCGGCCGGCTGGGTCATGGCGTTGCTCTTGATGCGGGGCGCTGGCCGTTTCGGCGACATCGCCAGCTTCGATGACAGGTTTCGCCGCCGCCTGTGGCGCATCGTGGTGGCATCCGCCATCATGGGCGGCGTGATCTGGAGCCTCTGGGCGGCGTTCGGACCCTTGTTCGCCGTTCCGGGCTGGCGCTGGATGGCGCTTCTGGGGCTCGTGTCGGCCGGCGCCGCGACCTATTTCGGCATTGGCCACCTGATCGGCGCTTTCAAGTTGCAGGAGTTCCGCCGCAACCTGCGCCGGGGCTGATCTGACGCCGCGCCGATCATTTATGCCGGATGCGCGCACGCAACCTTGCCCACCCGCCGGGCGCCAGGAAGAAAGACATCAAGAACCCGAATGCAAACCCGCTGATATCCGCGATCCATGTGCTGTTGCCGCCGAAAAGCACGCCGAAAATCAACTGGATCAGCAGCAGGACCCCGATCAGGGTGAAGGCCCGGTATTGCTGCGCCCCCATCTGGCCGAGTTTCAGCCACATCAGGTAGGTGAACCCGCCGATCAACCCGTAAACGCCGGGAAAGGCGCCGATCAGCCAAGGCTGCGCAGGCCCCACGAGACCGAAGACAACCGCGCCGGCCACGCCGGAAAGCAGGAAAAGCGCCAGAACCGCCGCCTGGCTGAACACCTCGCCCACGAACTTGCCGAGCGCCAGCAGAAGCACGCCGGCAAAAAGCGCATGGGTAAAGGTCCCGTGCACGAAGGCGTAGCTGACGAACCGTACCATGTGCTCACCCGGGAAAACCCCGTTCTGGAACATCCAGCCAATGATGTCGCTGTTGACCGCGTAGCTCTGGATCGCGGCATTGCGCCATCCCACCGCTTCGGGGCCACCGATGATACCCCGCGCGCCAAGGGTGAACGCCGCCTCGACCCCGATGATCACGATGAAAAGCGCCGCGACCACCGGGGGCAGCGGATTTACCGGGCTTTCTGTTTCGGGGCTTGCCATGCCTGCTCTCCTTGACGCCACTCATGCCCATGGGTAAGCGAGACGGACCGATAGATCCAGACGGAGTCATCCCATGACCGAGGCGGCTTCCTCCGCTCGTGCCGACGGCGCGGCAGCGTCCTCCGGCGACCATGCTGCGGCCTTCACGCCGCGTGTGTTTTCCGGCATCCAGCCGTCCGGAAACCTTCACCTGGGCAACTATCTGGGCGCGCTCAAGCGTTTTGCCGATACCCAGAATGCCGGCGTCCAGTCGATCTACTGCATGGTGGACCTGCACGCCATCACGGTCTGGCAGAACCCCGAGGAATTGCGTCACGCGACCCGGGAACTGGCGGCGGGTTTCATCGCTTCCGGGCTGGACCCGGAAAAATCCATCCTTTTCAACCAGTCACAGGTCGCCGAGCACACGCAGATGGCGTGGGTTTTCAACTGCGTGGCACGCATGGGCTGGATGAAGCGAATGACGCAGTTCAAGGACAAGGCGGGCAAGAACGCCGAAGAGGCGAGCCTCGGGCTGTTCGGGTATCCGGCCCTCATGGCGGCTGACATCCTTGTCTACCATGCCACGCACGTCCCCGTCGGCGAGGACCAGAAACAGCATCTGGAGCTGACCCAGGAAATTGCCCGCAAGTTCAATCACGATTACGGGGTGGACTTCTTTCCGGTCACCGAACCGGTCATCGAGGGCGCGGCAACACGGGTGATGAGCCTGCGCGATGGGTCGAAGAAGATGTCGAAATCCGATCCGTCGGATATGTCCCGCATCAACCTGACGGACGACGCCGACACCATCGCCAAGAAGATCCGCAAGGCCAAGACCGACCCCGAGCCGCTGCCCGAAAGCCCGAAGGCTCTCGAAGAGCGGCCCGAGGCGCGCAACCTCGTCAATATATATGCTGCGCTCGCGGATCGGACCGTCGCGCAAGTGATGGAAGAAATGGGCGGAAAACCGTTTTCCGAGTTCAAGCCGGCGCTTGCCGATCTGGCGGTGGACAAGATTGCCCCGATCTCGTCCGAGATGTCACGGCTGATGCAGGACGTGGTCGAGATCGACCGCACCCTGTCGCGCGGCGCGGAACGGGCCCGGGCAATTGCCCGGCCCGTCCTGCAGCGCACGTACGACATCATGGGCATGGTCGGCGCCGGGTTAGGCTAAGCCGCCTGCGCACCGCGTTCGCGAACCGGGCCCGCCACGGTTGACCGATACGCCCTGGCGCGACACTCTGTCGTGATAACGGCCAGCGAAGTGACCGATGCGAACGCGACCCTTGCATGAATGCATGCCGATGCCCCCGGCTCTCGCCCGGTTCCGGGCATGACGGGGCGACATCGCCCCGCGGAGGGTGAAATGGCACCCGGGCACCCCGCTTACCGTGCCACGGTGCTAACGCTATGCGCAGTCGGCGTGGGCACATTAGCCTCGCTCGCCGCCATCGCGCTCACCGATGCCGTGACGTGGCTGAACGGTGAATTGCTGATCGCGCCGCGCGCAAGGGTCCAGTACGAACAGCAGGGGCTGCTTGTGCCTGTGGCCACTGTCTGCGTGCCCACGTTTGGCGGGCTTCTGGTGGCGCTCGTCATGAGATACCTGTCTGCGCAGGGGCGCCCCCTCGGACCTCCGGACGTGATCCGCGCGGTGCAGTTCGAACGCCCGATGCCAGGCTTTCGCGACGGGATGGCCTCGACGGCGGCGGCACTGATCTCGTTGGGGTTCGGCGCCTCGGTAGGGCAATACGGCCCGATGGTGTATCTTGGCGCGATGCTGGGCGGGCTGGTGCGCCGCCTTCGGCTTGCCGTGCCGAACCTTTCCGCGATCGCCGTGGCCTGCGGGGTGGCCGCGGCAATCTCGACCGCCTTCAACGCGCCGATTGCAGGCCTCGTTTTCGCGCACGAGGTTGTCCTGCGACATTATTCGACCCAGTCCTTCGCCCCCACGACGGTAGCAGCGGCAACGGGCTATGTCTTCGCGAACGTGATATTCCAGCGTCCCCCGCTGTTCCTCCTGCAGTTCGACGGGGTGCAAAACGGGTACGAATTCGCTTTTTTCGCCCTGCTCGGGCTGTTGTCGGCGGCGCTTGCGATCCTGTTCATGCGGCTGATCCTGTGGATGGCCGGCCACGCCGCCCGGTCGCGCATTCCCGCCCTTCTGCGACCCGCCGCGGCGGGCTTGGCCGTGGGGGCCACGGCGCTCTGGCTGCCGGATGTCCTTGGCATAGGCACGGAAGCCCTGCGCTTCGCGACCATCGAACACGCCTTCGGCGCCGGGGAGCTGGCCGTTCTGGTGGCAACCAAGCTGTTCCTGACTGCGCTTTGCATCGGTTTCGGCTTCGTCGGCGGCGTATTCAGCCCCGCGCTGCTGATCGGAATCCTTTTCGGCGCGCTCTTCTGGACGGCGCTCGATGCATCCGGGTTTGCAGCCACCTCGGGCGTGGCCGTCTACGCGATCTGCGGGATGATGGCCCTCACAAGCCCGGTGATCGGCGCGCCGCTCACCACGATCTTGATCGTCTTCGAGTTGACGCGCAACTACGACATCACCATTGCCGCCATGGTCGCCGTCGTCTTCTCGAACCTTGTCGCGCACCGGTTCTTCGGGCGCTCGCTGTTCGACGTGCAACTCGCGCGACGCGGGGCCGACCTGTCGGCGGGGCGCGATCAGGCCCGGCTGGCGGCCATCCGGGTGCGTGACTACTGCACGGCCGACATGATCACGGGCAGTACGGATGACGATATAGGCCGCCTGCGGCGGGCACTTGCCCGGTCAGACTGGAGCGAGGCCTATATCACCTCGCCAGAGGGTGCTTTCCTCGGAACGCTGCAGGAATCGGCCGAAGGCGACGAGTGGAACAATGTGCTGCGCCGCCCGGCGTTGCAATTCGACGAGGAAACGACAGTCATGCAGGCCATGCAGGCACTGCCCGGCTTCGTCGGGGACGCCATCCCCGTGGTGCACAGCCGGAGCGGCCGATTGATCGGTGTCGTCTCTGAAGCGGCCGTGATCGAAGCGTACCTCGATGTCTCCAATGCGCTCAGGCGGGAGGAAAATGCGGTTCTTTGAGAAAAACGGTCGCAAGGTGCCGGGCCTTTGGGCGCAGCTTTTCCTGCTGCTGACATCTGGCACGGCGGCGATGGCGCAGGATCCGCTGACCGTCGTCACCTGGGGCGGCGCCTATGCCGACGCGCAACAGGAGGCCATATTCGCGCCATTCACCGACGCCACGGGCATCCCGGTCGAGGTCGTGACCTACAACGGGAGCCTCGGGGCGCTTGATGCGCGGGCCGCGGCAGAGAGCTGGGACGTGATAGACATGCTGGAGCCCGTGGCCATATCGGGGTGTGAAACCGGGCGGCTTCAGGAATTGAATGCCGCCCGGATCATCGAGGCAGACCGTCGTGGCATTGATGCCGATTTCCATCCCACCCGCCTTCGCCGCTGCGCGATACCTCAGAACGTGTTTGCCACCGTCATCGCCTATGACGACCGCGCCTTTCCGGGTGTAAAGCCAAGCTCAGTCGAGGATTTTTTCGATGTGGAGCGCTTTCCCGGCAAGCGCGCCATCGCGAAATCCCCGGATGGTATCCTCGAATGGGCGCTCATGGCCGAGGGCGTGCCACCCGCACAGGTCTACGACCTGCTCAGCACCGATCGCGGGCTCAGATTGGCATTCCGGCAGCTGGAAGAGTTGCGCGGGCATATAATCTGGTGGCAGGATGCCGGGGCGCCGCCGGCCCTGCTCTCCGAGGGCCGGGCCGTGATGGCCAGCGGCTATAACGGCCGTTTCTTCGCGGCCGCGCAGGAACATGACGCACCGATCAGCGTGATATGGGACGGTCGCCTGATCGGAACCGATGTCTGGTCCGTCCCGTCGGGCACGGACCGCCCGGAGGACGCGCGCCGGTTCCTGCGTTTTGCCTCACGGCCCGAAACAATGGCACGATTGGCCGAGCGCATCCCCTACGGCCCGGCCCGGAAAAGCGCCATGGCACGGGTGGGCCTGAACCCCGGCACCGGTATCCCGATGCGGGATCACCTGCCGAACGCGCCGCAACACGGCGCGAGGCAGCTGGTCAGCGACAGCCCTTGGTACAGCCATACACGCGAGATGCGTCAGCGGCGCTTCGAGGATTGGCTCGCGCGCGGCAAGTAACAGGCGCTTGACCTCGGCTTTCGGAGACCGCATCAACACCCATGACGTGAGGTGCCCATGAAACCCGAAGAAATTGCCCGACTTCCATATCGTCCCTGTGTCGGCGTGATGCTCGCCAACGAAAACGGGCATGTTTTCGTCGGGCAACGGATCGACAACGCGGGGCCTGCGTGGCAGATGCCACAAGGTGGCGTTGACCCCGGTGAAAACCCGCGCGATGCCGCGCTGCGCGAACTGCGCGAAGAAATCGGCGTACCTGCCGAACTGGTCACGGTCGAAGCCGAAACGGCGGAATGGGTATCCTACGACCTGCCGCACGATATCGTGCCGCGTATCTGGAAAGGCCGTTTCAAGGGACAAGCGCAGAAATGGTTCCTGCTGCGATTTCACGGCACGGACGCGGATATCGACATCCGGACCGAGCATCCCGAATTTTCGGAATGGTGCTGGTTGCCCCCCGACCGGCTGGTGGCCCATATCGTCCCTTTCAAGCGCGCGGTCTACGAACAGGTTCTCGCCGAATTCCGGGAGCGGCTATGAGGCACCTTTGGTTCTGCATCGCTCTCATTTTCATGGCTGGCCCGGCCGTTGCACTGAGTTGCCTGCGGCCCGATGTGGCACGCAGCTTCCACCGGGCCGACGCGGCACCGGAAACGTATCTGGTTGTCCATGGGAAACTCGGTTTCGACGAAAGCCTGCTTCCCGAAAGGAACTTGCGTTCCTGGCAGGGGGCACCGGCCGAGACGCTGGTTCCGGCGGTGCTCAAGGGGAAATCGCTTTCGAAGGCCGGCTTCGAAACGGATTTCGATCGGCAGATAACGCTGAAGGTTCAGTGTTTCGGGCCGTGGTGTGGCGGCGCCGTTTCCGGCATCGACTATCTTGCCTTTGTCGAGAATGACTCGGGCGACTTCTTTCTGACGCTGGGGCCTTGTGGCGGGTTCGATTTTCCGCGCCCCGATGCGGAAATGCTCGAAACGGTCCTTCGCTGTTTTCGCGGTGGCCGGTGCGAACCTGCAAAACGTCCCTGATCGCATGCTCACCATGTCAGGCTGATCGCGGTCCGCCTTTTCGAGCCTGCAACGGGCCACCCGTGACACTTGGGTCGTCTTCCTGACTCGAAAAAAGAACAAAACATGAATATAATCACGACTCGCCATGTTTGCCGAGCTGTCGATCACATCGAACTTCACCTTCCTCACCGGTGCATCCCACCCGGAGGAATACGTGCACACGGCCGCCGCGCTCGGAGTGTCAGCCATCGCCATCGCCGATCAGAATTCCGTTGCCGGAATCGTGCGTGCCCATACGGCCGCGCGTGAAATTGCGCGGCAGGTCGCCGAGCGGCAGGCACTCGAGGCACGGGATGGCCTTGTCGGCCCCCCATCCCCGACCGTTTCCAGGCCTGACTGGGCAAACATCCCCCGGCTCATTCCCGCCGCCTGTCTCTGTCTTGAAGAAGGCATCACGCTCACCGTCCTGCCGTACAACCGCGATGGCTGGGGGCAACTGTGCCGGGTTCTCAGCATCGGCCGCCAGCGTGCGCCCAAGGGGGAATGTCACCTGACGATGGACGACCTGCCGGCCAGCACCCTCGACCTTGCCATTTTGCTGCACCCGCCGAAACGGCGCATGGATGATTGGCTGCCAAGAGCGCAAGAACTGCTTCGTCGGCTTGACACGAACGTTCACCTGCTCATGGCGCCCCGTTACGACGGGCAGGACCCGGTGCATTTCGACAGGCTGCACGAGCTGGCCGCGACCCTCGGCCTGCCCAAGATCGCGTCGGCAGAACCGCTCATGCATCGAGCGTCCCGCCGAAAGCTGGCCGATGTGCTTTGCGCCATTCGCCACGGGTGCCGGGTCGCGAATCTGGGGCGAGGGGCTTTGGCCAATGGTGAACGGCGACTGCGAAGCGAAGGCGATATGCGTCGTATTTTCAAGGATCACGAAGGCGCCGTTCATCGCGCGCGCGAACTGGCCCGATCATTGACGTTTTCACTGGACGAGCTTCGCCATGAATACCCCGCCGAGGTTTCGCACGGCGAGCCCCCGGATTGCAGGCTGCAACGTATGGCCGAGGAAGGACTGGCCTGGCGCTACCCGCAGGGCGCCCCGGAGAAAGTGCGCAATCTTCTTTCCCACGAGCTTTCGCTTATCACGCGCTTGAACTATGCGCCCTACTTCCTGACCGTGCATGATGTCGTCACCTTTGCCCGGTCCCGCGGCATCCTCTGCCAAGGGCGCGGCTCGGCGGCCAATTCGGTGGTCTGCTACTGTCTTGGCGTGACCTCTGTAAGCCCCGAGACCGGCACAATGGTGTTCGAGCGTTTCGTTTCCGAAGCCCGCGACGAGCCACCGGATATCGACGTGGATTTCGAGCATGAGCGCCGCGAGGAAGTGATCCAGCACATCTATGAACGCTATGGCCGCCATCGGGCCGGGCTTTGCGCCACGGTGATCCATTACCGGGGCAAACGCGCGATCCGCGAAGTCGGCCGCGCCATGGGCCTGAGCGAAGACGCCATATCGGCGCTGTCCTCGCAACTCTGGGGATTTTTCGCCGCTGGCACGCTCGAACGGCAGCGCCTGCTCGAAATCGGGCTGGACCCGGATGACCGGCAACTGCGCCAGACCATGCAGATGGTTCGCGAGATCGACGGATTTCCACGCCACCTGTCGCAACATGTGGGCGGCTTCGTGATGGCCGAAGGACGGCTGGACGAGCTGGTGCCCGTCGAGAATGCGGCAATGGAAGGTCGGACGGTTATCTGCTGGGACAAGGACGACATCGACGCCCTGGGAATTCTCAAGGTGGACGTGCTGTCCCTCGGCATGCTCACCTGTATCCGCAAGGCATTCGACCTCATCGCGCACCACCACGGGCCCGCCTACACGCTGGCCACGTTGCCGCCCGAGGATGACGCCGTCTACAACATGCTGTGCCGCGCAGACAGCATCGGCGTCTTCCAGGTGGAATCCCGCGCACAAATGAATTTCCTGCCGCGCATGCGCCCACGCTGCTTCTACGACCTCGTGATCGAAGTGGCGATCATCCGCCCCGGCCCGATCCAAGGGGACATGGTTCACCCCTATATCCGCCGCCGGAACGGCGAGGAATCCGTGCGTTTTCCCTCGGACGAGCTGGGCAAGGTGCTGGCCAAGACCCTCGGCGTGCCACTTTTCCAGGAACAGGCGATGCAGATCGCGATCACCGGGGCAGGCTTTTCCCCGGCAGAAGCCGACCGTCTGCGCCGGGCCCTTGCCACGTTCAACAAACGCGGCAACATTTCCGAGTTCCGGGAACGCTTCCTCAAGGGCATGGCAAGGAACGGCTATGACAAGGATTTCGCCGAACGTTGCTTTTCCCAGATCGAGGGGTTCGGCGCGTACGGTTTTCCCGAAAGCCATGCCGCGAGCTTCGCGTTGCTCGTCTACGCCTCAGGCTGGCTGAAATGCCACCACCCGGGAATTTTCGCGTGCGCGCTGCTCAATTCCCAGCCGATGGGCTTTTACGCCCCGGCGCAGATCGTGCGTGATGCGCGGGATCACGGCGTGACCGTACGCCCTGTCTGCATACAGTCCAGTTACTGGGACAACGTGATGGAACCCGACGGAGAAGGCGGGCTGGCCCTGCGTCTGGGGTTTCGGCAGGTTCGCGGGCTGTGCGAAGAAGATGCCACATGGCTCTGCGCGGCGCGGGGCAACGGGTACGCCGAAGTGGCCGACCTCTGGCGGCGCGCGGGGCTTTCACCGGCCACGATAACGCGACTTGCCGAGGCTGACGCCTGCGCCGCGCTAGGGCTTTCGCGGCGCGAGGCCCTGTGGCAGGCCAAGGCGCTTGCAGGCACCGAACCGCTTCCGCTTTTCGCCGGGGATCTCGACGGCGAAGCGATACACGAGCCCGACGCCCACCTGCCCGCCATGACCGCGGGCGAAGACGTCGTCGCGGATTATGCCACGACCCGGCTGTCGCTGAAGGTCCATCCGCTGGCCTTGCTGCGTGACACGCTGACGCCGCGTGACCACGAGACTGAAACGGCGCGCTAGTCGTCCTGCGTCTCCCACGATTCCATGAGTTCCAAGGCCTGCTGCGCCGTCTCGACGAACCGGAAAAGTTCCAGATCCTCGGGGCTGATCGTGCCGGCTTCGGCCAGGGCGTCCCAGTTGATGATGCGGCGCCAGAATTCCTCTCCGAAAAGCAGGAAAGGCACCTTGTTCATCCGGTCGGTCTGAATGAGGGTCAGCGCCTCGAACATTTCGTCAAGCGTACCGAACCCCCCGGGGAAGCAACAGACGGCCTTGGCCCGCATCAGGAAATGCATCTTGCGGATGCCGAAATAATGGAAGTTGAAACACAGCCCCGGTGTCACGTACTCATTCGGCGCCTGCTCATGGGGCAGAACGATGTTCAGCCCGATGGAGGCACCGCCGGCATCCGCCGCGCCCCGGTTGCCCGCTTCCATCACGCCGGGCCCGCCACCGGTGGCCACCACGTATTCGCGCCCGTAACTCGCCATCGACTTCATCGTGACCAGCCGCGCGAACTCGCGCGCCTCGTCGTAGAAATGCGACAGTTCCGCCAAGGTCCCGGTGCGCGCGCTTTCCCGTTTCGCCGGTTCGGGTATCCGCGCCCCGCCGAACAAGACGACCGTGCTCTCGATGCCGCGCTCGTTCAGGATCATCTCGGGTTTCAGCAATTCAAGCTGAAGCCGCACCGGGCGCAATTCGTCCCGGCACAGGAAATCCGGATCGGCAAAGGCCAAACGATACGCGGGCGCACGGGTTTGCGGCGTATCCGGCACCTGCGCGGCGCTGCTGCGATCGGAATGGGCATCGCGGAACTGGCTGTGGCGGTCGTCTTCCATCGCGGAATTCCTTGTTGGGTCTCCACGTCAAGGCGTATAACTTTCAACCCGGCTTGACCAGTAACGGAGGGCGGAACGGCATGGACTGGGAACAGGCAATTTCGGATGCCGCAAACCGGATAGAACCGCATCTACGCCGAACGCCGGTGCTGGCGGCGACAGGATTCGGGCTGGAATACCCGGTCGACCTCAAGCTCGAACAGCTTCAGCATACCGGCAGCTTCAAGGCCCGCGGGGCTTTCAACACCCTGCTTTCGGAAACGGTCCCCGATGCGGGGCTGGTCGCGGCCTCGGGCGGCAACCACGGCGCTGCTGTTGCCCATGCGGCTGCCAGTCTCGGGCATGGCGCGCGCATTTACGTTCCCGAACTCGCCGGCCCGGCAAAGATCGGGCTCATCCGCCGGCTTGGCGCCAGGCTGATGGTCGTGCCCGGCGCCTATGCCGAGGCCGCCGCCCGCGCGGCCGAGTGGCAGGATGCCACCGGGGCGATGCAAATCCATGCCTATGACGCCCCCGCGACGGTGGCCGGTCAGGGCACCTGCATGGCGGAATGGGAAGATCAGGGCCTCGCCGCCGACACGGTGCTGATCGCCGTGGGTGGCGGCGGGCTGATCGCGGGGGCAATGGGATGGTTGCAGGGTCGGCGCAAACTGGTGGCGGTAGAGCCGGAAACATCCTGCGCCCTGAATGCCGCGCTCGACGCCGGGGCACCGGTGGATGTGGGCGTTTCCGGCGTTGCCGCCAATGCCCTGGGGGCCAGAAAGATCGGTGACATCTGTTTCGGGCTTGCCCGCGAACACGACATCGAAAGCGTCCTTGTGCGGGACAGCGCGATCACCGACGCACAGGCAGCCCTTTGGCGGGAATTGCGCCAGTTGGTGGAACCGGCGGGCGCGACCGCGCTTGCCGCGCTCATGTCCGGCGCCTACCGGCCAGAGCCGGGCGAACGGGTGGCCGTGCTCGTCTGCGGCGGTAATGTCGCGCCGGACCCCTTGACGCCCGAGGATGGCTGACCGTCCGCCACCCGAGCGCGAAGTTCCGCCCCGCCATGCCGCGAATTGTATCCACGCGGTCGCATTGCACGACGCGCGCAGCCGTCTTATAGGCCATTGCCAGCATCACCAGATATCCGAGGGAGAGCCTGCATGTCGAACGCCCAGCTTGAAAAAGCCATCGAAACCGCGTGGGAAGGCCGCGACCGGATCACGCCGACAACCGGCGGTGAAACGCGCGAAGCAATCGAGGACACGCTCGAGGCGCTCGACAGCGGCAAGCTGCGTGTGGCCGAACGGTCCGCCAGCGGCGACTGGCATGTCAACCAGTGGGCCAAGAAAGCGGTTCTGCTGGGCTTCCGCATCAAGGACATGGAAAAGCAGGCGGGCGGCCCACAGGACGGCGGCTGGTGGGACAAGGTCGACAGCAAGTTCAAGGGCTGGGACGATGACCAGTGGCGTGCGGCGGGGTTCCGCGCCGTCCCCAACTGCGTGGTGCGCAAATCCGCCTATATCGCGCCCGGCGTCGTGCTGATGCCGTCCTTCGTCAATCTCGGGGCGTATGTGGACGAAGGCACGATGGTCGATACCTGGGCCACGGTGGGGTCCTGCGCGCAGATCGGCAAGGGCGTTCACCTGTCGGGCGGTGTCGGCATCGGCGGCGTGCTTGAGCCGCTCCAGGCCGATCCCACGATCATCGAGGACAACTGCTTCATCGGCGCCCGCTCCGAGGTCGTCGAAGGCTGCATCATCCGCGAAGGCTCTGTCCTTGGCATGGGGGTGTATATCGGCAAATCCACCAAGATTGTCGACCGCGAGACAGGCGAGGTTTTCATGGGCGAGGTGCCGCCCTACTCGGTCGTGGTGTCCGGCTCCATGCCAACGAAGAACAACCTGAACCTCTACTGCGCGGTGATCGTGAAGCGGGTGGACGCCCAGACCCGCGCCAAGACCGGCATCAACGAGTTGCTGCGCGACTGAGCGGCGTTGCCCGCATCAGCAAACGGGCCTCATGGGTCTTGAGGGACAAGCGCGCGGCTGGCCAGTAGTCGGCCGCGCGCCCAAGGATCAGGTCAGGGAAAAGCCGCCGCAACTCCGCCTCGGTTTGCGCGTCGAAACCGCGGATCGTCTCTGTCCCGGGATGGTAGCTTTCGCTCCACAGGCCGTTCCCGCAAAGCACCTCGTGACGATCGAAAAGCAAGTGCAGATATTGCACGATCCGCCCGTCCTCCCGCCGACGGATCGTGCGGTCATTGACAAGTTCGCGCGCCTTGACAAGCACCTCGTGCGCGTCGAAAAGCATCTCGGCCCTTGGCGACGCGAGCAGCAAACGGTGATTTGGCGAGACCTCGATCGCCGCGTGGTCCCCGAGCGCGCCGGCCTCCAGCAGGACCGGGGCATCGCGCCCCGCAGCCCGGCGTACCGTGCGGCCGATCCAGCGAAGCGGCTGAAGCCCGTGATCCTTCGTCAAGACAAGGTCGCCGACCTCCAAAGCCTCGACCGGCCGCTGGCCCTCGATCGTTTCGATCATCGTGCCGGCGGTGAAGCAAGGCGCGACGGTCGTCACGTTAACGAAGGCGGTATCCGTGTTCCCGGCAATGTCCGCGACGGTGTAGGAAAAGATGCCCGCGCCAGGCTCCCCGTCCGACGCGAGTTCGAGCCCGCTGTCGGTCAGGGTCACTTTTTCACCGCCGGACAGCGTGACGGTGTCCCCCACCCCGACCGGCTGACCGTTGACCTGCGTGATGGTCAGCGTGCCGCCCTGGGCGCTGTCGTCATTGGCCAGCACGTCGAGCGTTTCCGGCGCCGACCCCGACAGCTCGACGGAATCGTCACCGGCCACAAGGGCCGTCTGCACCGAATCACCGGCAATCAGCAAGTTGCTGTCATAGGCGCTGTCGCCGCCGTCCGCGATGGCGATCCTGATATCGTTGACCTCGTCGGGCGAGACCGGGGCCTTGAGCGTGAGGGTCACGGTGAACCCGTCCATCTCGGTGTTGGCGGACTCGGCGTCATCCGGGTTGTCGACGTAGAGGTTCTCGTTGTCTCCGTCGTTGATATTGTTGATCGTGATATCGCCGCTGCCCACGGTGAGTTCGGCCTTTTCGCCGTTGACCCAGATCCCGACCGCGTCGTTGAAACCCGAGTCCACCCATTCGAGGTATTCCTCGGACGAAAACGTCACCTGCATCGTCAGCGTGCTGCCGTCGGGGACGAACTGGGCCTCCAAGACGGCGGCGTCGTGGGTCGTCTGCCCGGAAAGCGCGCTCAGGTCGGCGTCGCCCGCGGTGCCGTGCATCGTGGTGGTGTGCGAGCTGGCATTGGCATCGCGGCCGGCGTTCGTGATGTCCTCGGCCCGGCCCGTCGAGAGGATCACGCCGGAGTCCGCCGGGGTCACGCCCGGGGCGACGCTGTCGCCGTCGGTGTAGGTGCCCGACGCCGAGCCCGCGCCGGTGTAGCTTGCCGATTGCACGGCGATGCCGTTGCCGAACATCTCGTTGGCCATATCGAGGGCCGTGGCGGTCGTGTCGACAGGCAGTTCCGAGGCCTTGATCATGTCATGCTCCTTGATTGCGCAACCGTGTGCGCATGCCTGGCACAGCAGGGCTGAACACATGCTGAACCCGACACCGCGAAAGAGGTCCGAATGATGAAACTTTTACCCGCCGCAGCGCCGGTCCGCGGTCTGACTCGGTCCAAACCCGTCTTGCGGTCCGCCAGACGGGTACACTGCCCCGGATTGACGGCGCGCAACCGGGCGGGTACGAGCCACGCATGAGCGATAATGCAAGAACCTCACGCCAGCAGGTCCATACCTTGCTTGTCGAAATCGGGCGCAAGACCGGCGACGGGCTGCCCGACAAGGCGACCGGCGCGGCGCTTGTCGTCTACGCCTCGGGTGTGACCGAAGACGAGGCCGTGCGGGAAACCGTGGCGATCCTCAAGCAGGCCGATACGGCACCGCTGGACGTGTCAGGGTACGGTACACTGGAGGAGCGCGAGGCCGAGGGCCACGACATCAGCACGGAAGAACGCGCCATGATGCAGCGCGCCCTTGATGAAAACGCGGTGATCGTCGCTCAGATGACGCCGTTTTTCGACTGATACATGATCCTCGGCGCAAGGGCGCGGGGCGCGGGTCAACGGATGCGGTTTTCCGTCACGCGGCGCGATTGAGCGCCAGCGTGACCGCCTCGTAAGGTTTCAGCACGGGATGTACCGGTTTGGCATGTTCGGGTAGCCGCGAACGATCACAGCCTGCGAGAACACTTGCTGCCAACTCGTCCGGCTTGCGGCGCAGGCGCCCTATGTACAGGCTTTCGGTCGTCGCACCGGCCGTCTGCAGCGCCTCGTGCCCGGGCAGAAGAAGTTGGTGATAGCGTACAAGGGGCGGGCCTTCCGCGTAGCGCGCGAAAATTTCATTCACCAGATGTCTGGCCTGTACCAGAACCGTCTCGCGGCCGAACATGTAGTCCACCTGTGTTCCGGAAATGAGCAGGCGCTGCTGCGGGGCGACCACCAGATCCCGGCACAACCCGAAATACGGCGCGCGCAGCAAGACGGGCCGCAGACTGCCCCTGGCCGGGACCACGCGACTGACAGCCTGCAACACGGGAACACGGGCGTCATCGGCAGTTGCCACGAGATCCCCGCGCTTCAGGTCTGCCACGGGCACCTGACCCGACGCGGTCGTTATCGGTACGTCAGCGGCAAGCCCGGGCATCGGGCCGACCGGCTCCAACCGCGAGGATACCGCGAAAAACGCCACATCGGGCCCAACGCTGCGGCAACAGGGGTTCTCGACGACCCGGCGCAACTCGGCCATCGGCATCGGATGTGGACGCGCGATGCCCACCGATACCGCGAATTCGCTATCAGGCCGCTCAAGCGTCAGCCTGCCCCACTTTGCCGGAGCGTCCCAAGTGTAGGTCAGGCGCAACACGTCCCCCCGGCCAGCGCCTTCGTCGCGCAATGTGCCATGCCGGATATCGCTGCCCTGCGACTCCGCCACGAAGAACCCGCCGTTCGACAAAGACTTCAGAGTGAAGCTGCCGGACCATGGGAAACCGCGATGAAAAGACAGAAGCGTTTGCGGGCGATCATGACTGACCGGGCCTGTTTCCAGAAGGATCGTACCCCGTGGCAACAATTCGTCGGCAGGTACGGGACTTGCCGAAGGCGCGGTGCCCAATCCACCCGCATTGAAACACCCGCCATTGATGTCGGCTATGCCAATCCAGCCCACTGTCACGCTGCCCGGTCCTGACCTGACACGAGAAGCCGTGCCTCGTACCGCTTGAGCATCCGTCGCGCCGCCGGGCTGTAGCCCGCGCCGGTTTCCGGGTCGATTTCCGGGAAAATCATGCAAATTTCGCGCACGATGTCGGCCTCGAAACTTTTCTTGACCTGAGGACCGGGAAGGAAGCTCTCGGTTTCGAGACCTTCGGAGAATACGACTTGGTGGCGATCGAGTAGAATATGCACGTACTCGACGTCGCCACCTTCGACACGCTGCACGGAATTTCCATTGAGCAGATCGCGCGCTGCGACCAGCACCTCGGGCTCGCCGAAGAGCAGCTCGGAAAGGCTGTCTCGGATCAGGATCCTGTGCAAGGGTGACACCACAAGATCACGGTGCGGCCCGAAGGTCCCCGCGGCAAGCCGGATCGGCGCGAAATCACCTTGGGCGGCCACGGTTCGTCGCCCGACCCAGCGAAGCGGCTGTGCGCCTTCGTCCTTGGTCAGCACAAGATCCCCCGGTAACAGGTCCTCGACGGGGACTTCCCCGCTCGGGGTCGCAATAAGCGTGCCGGCGACGAAACACGGCACGGAATCAACCGTGACGAAACCGACATCGGAATCGCCCGACCCGTTTTCGACATCATAAGTGAAATTGAAACTCTCGGTATCGCCGTCCCCGAGGACGGTGACCGTGCCATCGGAATTCAGCGTGACCTGCTGACCGCTGTTGAGCGTGACACTGTCGCCGGCCGAGACAGCCTGACCGTTGAGATGCGTGATCAGAAGCGAGGCGCTTCCGGGCGCGTTCACGTCGTTGGCCAGCAGGTCGAGCGTTTTGGATCCATCCGGATGAAGGTTTGCCGTATCATCCATCGCAACGATTGACGTCTGCACGCTGCCGGAGGCGATCAGCAGGTTGGAGTCGTATGCGCTGTCGGTAACATCGGCAATCCCGACGCGGACCGAGTTAACTTCGTTCGGATTAACGGGCATGGTCAACGTCATCGTCACCGTCAGCCCGTCCATTTCCGTGTTGTAGGCGCTGTCACTATTATCGAGGAACAGGTTGGCATTACTGCCGGCGTTCACGTTGTTCGGGTCGACATCCCCGTCACCAACGCTGATTGGAACCTGGCTGCCGTTCACCCACACGCCGACGAAATCCTGGAAAGCCTCGGTGGCATATTCGGGATATTCCTCCGACGCGAAGATGAACTTCATGGTCATCAGCTCGCCGTCGGGAACGAAATCCACATCCAGATAGGACGCATCGAATGTTGCCGCGCCCGCTGCGGCGTCGAATGCCGGGTTGCCGTCAGCTCCATTGGTGTTGGTCGACGTGTCCGACTGTTGATTGGCATCATCGCTCAGCCACCACGCCCAGGGTGGCCCGTTGCCGGGCGAATTCGTGTAATCATCCGCACGTCCGGTCGACAGGATCACGCCGCTGTCACCCGGTGTCGCCCCCGGCGCGATGGTATCGCCGTCACTGAAGATGCCGGACGCCGCACCGTCGCCGGAGTAGCTGGCATTGAGTACCGTCACCCCGTCGCCGAAAATGGTCTCGGCCATTTCTGTCGCCGAGGCGTTACTGTCCACAGGAAGCTTGGAGGCTGTGACCATCGCCCTGTCCCTCGTTACCATGAGGTCAACACAAAACGGTGAGCCTGCGACATGCACGCAAGCCTCTGGATGAACAGCCTTATATCCGCTCGATGCCGGCCTTTTCGGCCCTGATGTTTTGCCCTGCCTCGGGTTATTATTAACATCTGCATATCAGGAAACGGATGATTTGTTAACAAAAAACACGGCGCGCCCCACACGGCCATGCAGGGTTTGCGCTTCTGCACCTTTCCGGATAATCCCTTCACGCAGTACGCTGGCCAAAATACACGAGGGACAATGCAACCCGCCCCAGTCGATCCCGTGGAACTGACCGAACACCTGATCCGCTGCCCCTCGGTTACGCCGAACGAGGGGGGCGCGCTCCACCTGATCAAGGACATGCTCGTCGCTGCGGGATTTTCATGCACCAAGGTTCCCCGCGGCGGCGTGGAAAACCTCTTTGCCCGATGGGGCAAGAAAGGCGCTTCGAGGACATTCGGCTTCAACGGTCATACTGACGTTGTGCCGGCCGGTGACGAAGCCGCCTGGACCTACCCGCCCTTCGACGCCCGGATAGAGGATGGTACGCTATGGGGGCGCGGCGCGACCGATATGAAATCCGGCGTTGCCGCGTTCGTCGCCGCCGTGATCGACCTTGTGACACAAACCCCGCCCGAGGACTGCGCACTTGTCCTCGCCATCACGGGCGACGAGGAAGGCGATGCCGTGGACGGCACCGCCGCACTGCTGGACTGGATGGCCGCCAATGGCGAACATATGGATGTCTGCCTCGTGGGGGAGCCGACATGCCCCGACCGGATGGGCGAGATGATCAAGATCGGCCGGCGCGGCTCGCTCTCGGCCTGGATCACGATCACCGGCATACAGGGCCATTCCGCCTATCCGCATCGCGCGAAGAACCCCCTGCCCGCCATGTCGCGGCTGGTGGATCGTCTGGCGTCGCACAAGCTGGACGAGGGAACCGACCATTTCGACCCTTCCACGCTGGCCGTCGTCAACATAGACACCGGAAATCCCACAACGAACGTGATCCCGGCAGAGTGCCGTGCGACGGTCAACATCCGCTTCAACGACGCGCATGACAGCGAGACACTGATCGGTTGGCTTCAAAGCGAGATCGACAGGATCGACTCGGAATTCGGCGTGACGAGCAAAATGCACGTCAAGGTATCGGGCGAAAGTTTCCTGACCCCGCCCGGGCGGCTGTCAGACCTCGTTGCGGCCGCCGTCAAAGCGGAAACCGGCGTGACGCCGCGCCTTTCCACAAGCGGTGGTACCTCGGACGCGAGGTTCATCAAGGATCACTGCCCGGTTGTCGAATTCGGCCTTGTCGGGCGGACAATGCACCAGGTGGATGAACGTGTTCCCGTTGACCAGGTCCGGCAGTTGAAGGCCATATACTCACGCATATTGCGGGATTATTGCGGCTGAAGAATGCAACGCCAGTTGATCGTGATGCTGAAGGAGCCTCGGGCAGGACGCGTCAAGACACGGCTGGGGCGAGATATCGGCATGGTCGGCGCGGCGTGGTGGTTCCGCCATCAGACACACCGGCTGCTGAACAGGGTTGTCGATCCGCGATGGAAGGTGACGCTTGCCGTGTCGCCCGATATCGAAGGCATGAAAAGCCGCGTCTGGCCCGCCCATCTTGATCGTGTTCCGCAGGGCCCCGGCAACTTGGGCAGGCGCATGGCGCGGTTGTTCCATACGCGCCCGCCGGGGCCGGTCTGTATAATCGGCGCCGATATCCCGGCAATCCGCAAGCACCATATCGCGCGTGCCTTCGGCACGCTTGGGTGCAGCGACGCCGTTTTCGGCCCCTCGACGGATGGCGGATACTGGCTGATAGGCCTCAAACGGGTTCGCCGGCCCGCGCCGGGCATCCTGCGGGATGTGCGATGGTCATCGGAACACGCTCTGACCGACAGCATCGCTAGCCTCGGAGACATGCGCATAGCGCAGGCCGATACCCTGACCGACGTCGATACCGCGGCCGATCTGCGCCGCGCATGATTTCTGGGCCCTGCAACGCGCGGGACTACCCGGTTTCGAGACAATGGCGCCTGAACGCGCGCTTGAGCATGTCGAGCTCCTCTCGCAGGAGCGTGACCTCCGCCCGGATATCATAGCTCAGCGCGTCGCCGGACATCAGCGCGAAGCTATCGAGCGTGTCCCCCGACCGCCTGTCACGTATCAGGAATGTCTGAACACCGTCCGCGATCAACTCAGGCGGGATCGGCACGCGAACCACCCAGAGATTTTCATCGGGTTTCTCGACCACCTCAACCCCCTCCAAGACCTGTTGAAGGTGGGTCACTTCGATGTCGGGCGGCCGGGTGCCCTGACCCTCGCGGGTCAGCACGCCTTCCCAGACACCTTCGAAAAGCCGGGTTTTGGTAAGGACGAAATCGCTCATCGCATTCTCCATCAGAACTCGGCCCGGGGGCGCCGGCTGAAGGTCAGGTCACGCAGGACGACCTGACTCATCTGCGGATTTTCAAAGATAAGGTCTATCCAGCCGCGCTCGATCCGCTTCTCGTTGAGCTTGGAATAGGCCAGATCGAACTCGACCACGATTTCGTCCTCGGCCAACGGCAGCTCCCGCACGATCTGTTCGGTATTCGGCCCGTGTTTGATATTCAGACGCGCGAAGATCTCCAGCGGCTTCTCCATCTCGACGATGGTGTCCATCCGGATCAGGTGGCGCCGCTGGAGACCCGACACCGCCTGCTCGGGCAGGTCAAGGACCAGCGACAAGAAGGATCCGTCGAACGCGAAAACATCCATGCGAAGCCCGAAGGGCGCGAGATCCGCCTCGCGGTTGTTTCGGATTTGCCTGAGCGTGAGTTCGGAATGCTGGCAATCGTGAAACAGCGTCACCTCGGGCCCGAGTTTCGATTTGCTCTGCACGGAAGACATGCCGGGCACCGGCAGAGGTTCGCGCAAGAATTGAGGACGCCACGCCCACTCGGTGCCGTGCGGTTTGGGAAAGGCGGTCGACCCTATCATCGGCAGAGCCAAGCGGTTGTCCGCGATTGATATGACCTCATTGAGCGCATGACGCATTTTTCGTGCGCGGGCTCTCTCGGCCCTCAGCATGGAATGGGCCATCATCGGCGCGCTTCGTGCCGCGCGACGCCACCGGCGCAGCCCGCGTTTGTAAGCAAGCCAGTCAAGTAGCGAACCTCGGTACCTTACCATGCCAGATCAATCCCAGCCATACTCGGCCAACTCTTTCCAGACCGGCGTTTCAATAGCATTACTCGTCGTTTGGAAACAATCCACCAAGAAACCCTGCCAGCCCGGTCGACCCCGTTTCGGGTTCTCCGGTCGAGGCGCGATCGACACCGTCGGACGTGCTGGCATCGAGAATTGACCCGGCCAAGGCCAGAACCAACCGGCGCCCCTCCGGACCACTCACGGCGCTGCCGCGCGGCCCGTAGACGGCAAGCCCGGTCAGGTGTCCTTTGACCTCGACAACAGCCCGCCAATAGCGCGGATCGCCCTCGGGCAGCAACTGGTCGCCACCTTCGCCAAGTTGAACCAGCGAAACCTCGTCGGCCTCGTAACGCTCGAGGATCTTGGCCGGCGCCACGGACGAGGCGAGCTCCTCCGAAAGTGATCCCAATGGGGCATCCGGGCGCGGCATGACCGAAACGGTCATGACCGCCGGCTGAACACCCCTCTCGGGCCGGCCGGACACCCTGTCACACCCGGTCAGAAGAACGAAGCTGCCGCCTGGCCCACGGCGCAAGCTGCCCTGATCGACACAATATCCCGGGGGGCCGGCCACCATGACCTCGCCTCCGAACAGGGGCACCTGCCGCGGCGCCTCCCCGAAGCCTGCGCCCGAACAGCCGGCCAAGGGGAAAAGCACCATCAGAGGCAGCACCCGGACCCGCCCGAAAAGACGCCGGCGAGACCGCTCAGATATCCGCATACACGTGCCGTTCGGCCTTGGCGCCCGGATGCGTCACGGCGCCTTTGTAGGTCGCGCCAACGAGCCGCGCGAATTTCCAGATCGCACCCGAGGCGTACATCGTCTGGCGCGGACCGGCCCAGCCCTGCTTGCGCCGGGCCAGCTCCTCTTCGGACAGGGCCACGCTCAGCTCTCCCTTGACGGCATCGATGGTGATCACGTCGCCGGTCTCGATCAGCGCGATCGGACCGCCATGCGCCGCCTCCGGCCCGACATGGCCCACGCAGAACCCCCGGGTCGCGCCGGAAAACCGTCCGTCGGTGATCAGCGCCACCTTCTTGCCCATGCCCTGCCCCGACAGGGCAGCGGTGGTGGCCAGCATCTCGCGCATGCCGGGCCCGCCGGCGGGGCCCTCGTTGCGGATGACGATCACCTCACCCTCCTCGTATTCGCGGTTCTGCACGGCCGCGAACGCATCCTCCTCGCATTCGAATACGCGTGCCGGCCCGGTGAACACCTGGTTCTCGGCGGCGATCCCGGCCACCTTGACGATGGCCCCCTCCGGCGCAAGGTTACCCTTGAGGCCCACGACGCCGCCCGTCTTGGTGATCGGAGTGTCGATCGAGTAGATGACACGGCCATCGGCCTCGCGGTCGATAAGGTCCAGTTCCTCGCCGATGCAGCGTCCGCTCGCGGTCATGCAGTCTTCGTGAATGAGGCCCGCCTTGCGCAGCTCCTTCATCACGACGGGGATGCCGCCGGCATCGAACAGGTCCTTGGCGACGAACTGCCCGCCCGGCTTGAGGTCCACGAAATAGGGCGTGTCGCGGAAGATATCGCAAACGTCATCAAGATAGAACTCGATCCCCGCCTCGTGCGCGATGGCCGGCAGGTGAAGGCCCGCATTTGTACTGCCCCCGGTACAGGCGACGACACGCGCCGCGTTCTCGAGGCTCCTGCGCGTCACGACATCCCGCGCCCGGATATTTTCCGCGATCAGGTTCATGACTGCATGGCCGGATGCCTCACCATACTGGTCGCGGCTTTCGTAAGGTGCGGGCATCCCCGAGGAATTCATCAGGGCAAGACCGATGGCCTCGCTGACGCAAGCCATGGTGTTGGCGGTGAACTGCCCGCCGCAGGCCCCGGCCGAGGGGCAGGCCACGCGTTCCAGCACATCGAGGGCCTTTTCCGACAACTCCTTGTTCTGGTAGCGCCCGACGGCCTCGAACATGTCCTGCACGGTCAGGTCGCGGGTCCGGAAATCCTCTGGTATTTCGTCGATCTGTGGCGCCTTGCCCGGCAGGATCGACCCACCGTAAATGAAGACGCTCGGCACGTTGAGGCGCACCATCGCCATCATCATTCCCGGCAGCGACTTGTCGCAACCGGCAAGGCCCACCAACGCGTCATAGCAGTGCCCGCGCATTGTAAGTTCCACGGTATCCGCGATGGCCTCGCGGCTGGCAAGGCTCGACCGCATCCCTTCGTGACCCATTGCGATTCCGTCGGTGACGGTGATCGTCGTGAATTCGCGTGGCGTGCCATGCGTTTCTTTCACCCCGCCCTTTACCGCCTGCGCCTGCCGCGCCAACGCGATATTGCAGGGCGCGGCCTCGTTCCAGCAGGTCGCGACCCCGACCAGAGGCTGGTGAATTTCCTCCTCGGTCATGCCCATGGCATAGTAGTAGGACCGATGTGGCGCGCGCGCGGGGCCTTCCGTGACATACCGGCTTGGCAGTTTTGATTTGTCGAACTTGGTCATGGCGGGCCTCCAGTAAGTTACCCGGAATGGTCTAGGCGACGTGCGCGCGATGGGCAAGCCGGATCGCACCCGCACCAAGACCAACGATTGCGCATGTGCAGGCATCGGGATAGCGTGCGCCACATGCGCTATGATGCCCATGAAACCCTCGTCGCGGCGGCCCGCGGCCGTTGTGGCCTTTTTCATCTGGTCGGCGGGCTGGCGCTGACCTTGACCCTTTTCATGGTACTCAGCATCACGACATCGTCCTTTCATCAATGGTTCCTGACGGCCGAAGAATGGAACGACCTGTCCCGGGAACTTGCGACGGCATCGACCCCGCGCGGCGTTCTTTTGAACCTCTATTACTTCGGCCTTCTCGTAATCGCCCTCTCGGCCACGCTCCGTATCGTGCATGACCGAAGTTTGCGCACGCTCATCGGCCCTCTGCCGGTCGCGATGCGCCAGTTCGGTCGAGCGTTCGTGGCGCTTGTCCTGCTGTATCTCATGGCAACCGTCATCCCGACGGGTCAGACTCTGTCCTTGCAGGCCAACCTCGCGTTCGGGACGTGGCTGCTGTTGCTCCTGCCCGCCCTGCTGGGCCTGCTGATCCAGACCACCGCGGAGGAGCTGCTATTTCGTGGCTACATCCAGAGCCAACTGGCCGCGCGCTTTGCAAATCCGGCAATCTGGATACTGCTTCCCGCCGCGGGGTTCGCCGTTCTGCACCATGACGCGTCTTTCGGCCCGACCAATTCGTGGCTGATCGTGTTCTGGGCCGCCGCTTTCGGCATTGCCGCCGCCGACCTGACGGCGCGCGCAGGGACATTGGGGCCGGCAGTCGCATTGCACCTCGTCAACAATTTCAGCGCCATCCTTATCGCCGCGCCGCAAGAAAGCTTCGACGGCCTCGCGCTCTACACCTTCCCCTTCTCGCTGGGGGAAACCGACGCGTTGCTGGCGTGGGCCCCGGCGGAATTCCTTCTGCTGCTGTGCGGATGGCTGGCTGTGCGCGTGACGCTGCGCCGCTGACATGGGCCAACCCGCGCGAGCGGTGATTGCAATTCTCCCGACGTGCAATTATTTCGACGAAGCAGCGCAACAACGGATGCCCGCCCGATGAACTGGATCACCAACTACGTCCGACCGCGGATCAACTCGATCTTCTCGCGCCGGGAAATTCCTGAAAACCTCTGGTCCAAGTGCGATGACTGCGGCACGATGCTGTTTCACCGGGAGCTCAAGGAGAATCTGAACGTGTGCACTGCCTGCGGGCATCACATGGGCATCACGCCACGCGACCGGTTCACGGCGCTGTTCGACGGCGGTGTTTACTCCGAGATCGAGGTGCCGCCCCCTGCACAGGACCCATTGCAGTTCCGCGATCAGAAAAAGTACCCGGACAGGCTTCGTGCCGCGCAAAAGAGCACCGGCGAAAAAGAGGCGATGCTGGTGGCCTCCGGGGAAATCGGGCGGACGCCGATCATCGCGGCCGCGCAGGATTTTTCATTCATGGGCGGTTCCATGGGCATGTATGTCGGCAATGCCATCATAGCCGCCGCGGAAGAGGCCGTGAAATCACGTCGCCCGCTCGTCCTGTTCTCCGCCGCCGGGGGCGCGCGGATGCAGGAAGGCATCCTGTCCCTGATGCAGATGCCCCGCACGACCGTTGCGGTGCAGATGCTCAAAGAAGCCGGGC
The DNA here is from genome assembly GCF_047086965.1 of Roseovarius halophilus (ex Wu et al. 2025). Lineage (NCBI taxonomy): Bacteria > Pseudomonadati > Pseudomonadota > Alphaproteobacteria > Rhodobacterales > Roseobacteraceae > Roseovarius > Roseovarius halophilus (ex Wu et al. 2025). The sequence goes on from NZ_JBKOTX010000034.1 coordinate 27,863, forward strand.
TGCCCTACATCGTCGTGCTTACCCACCCCACCACGGGCGGTGTCACGGCATCCTACGCGATGCTGGGCGATGTTCACATCGCGGAACCCGGGGCGCTCATCTGCTTTGCCGGCCCCCGCGTGATCGAGCAGACGATCCGCGAGAAACTGCCCGAAGGTTTCCAAAAGGCAGAGTACCTGCTGGATCACGGCATGCTGGACAGGGTCACATCGCGACTCGAGATGCGGGACGAACTGATCACCATCACCCGGATGCTGCTTGGCTTGCCGCCGGAAGTGAAAGGCGATCTTCCGGCCCCGCAAGACCATGCGGTGCCCGAGCAGACACCTGCCGCCGGCGAGCCGGACAAGAAATGAAGGCGCCGTCATCCGACCACATCCTCGACAGGATGATGGCGCTTCATCCCAAAATCATCGACCTGACGCTCGACAGGGTGTGGCGCCTGCTCGACAGGCTTGGCAATCCGCAGGACCGACTTCCCCCTGTGATCCACATCGCGGGCACGAACGGCAAGGGATCCACGCTTGCCATGATCCGCGCCGGGCTGGAGGGCGCCGGCCTGACATGCCACGCTTATACCTCGCCACATCTGGCGCGGTTTCACGAACGGATTTACCTCGCGGGGTCGCTGATCTCCGAACCCGACCTGACGGCTGTCCTCGATGAATGTTACGCCGCCAACGACGGCGAGGCGATCACTTACTTCGAGATCACCACCTGCGCCGCATTGCTCGCCATGTCGCGCGTGCCGGCGGATTACGCGCTTCTGGAGGTCGGGCTCGGCGGACGGCTGGACGCAACCAACGTCATTTCGCACCCGGCCCTCACGCTCATCACGCCGGTGTCACTGGATCACCAGCAATTCCTTGGCGACACCCTGGCCGATATCGCGGGCGAAAAGGCGGGCATCATCAAGCGCCGAATACCCTGTGTCGTGGGCCCGCAAGCCGACGAAGCGATCGAGGTGATCGAGGACACGGCGCGCCGCCTCGGCGCGCCCCTGATCGCCCATGGACAGCACTGGCACGTCACCGAGGAACACGGCCGCCTCGTCTTTCAGGACGAGACCGGGCTTCGCGATCTTCGCCGGCCCAACCTGCCGGGCCATCACCAGGTCGAGAATGCCGGGGCCGCCATCGCCGCGCTGCGCCACCTGAATATCGGGGAGGCTTCCCTCGAAGCCGCGACGACACGGGCGACCTGGCCCGCACGTATGCAGCGGCTCACCGCCGGGCCGCTGACGGGGGCGGCACCGCAAGCAGAAATCTGGCTCGATGGCGGGCACAATGCCGCGGCAGGGCAGGCGCTCGGGCGTCATCTGGCCACCCTGCCCGAGCGGCCGACTTATCTTGTCTGCGGCATGCTCAACACCAAGGACATCGCCGGCTACCTGGAACCCTTGGCGGCGCGTGCGCAAGGCCTTACCGCCGTTTCCATCCCGGGAGAGGCCAACACGCTTGATGCCGGGGACACGGCCGCGGCGGCAGCGGCGGCCGGCCTGCGGGCGGACACGGCCGAAACCGCGTTGCAGGCCGTTTGCAGGATCACGGAGCAGCTGCCGCAGGCGCGTATCCTGATCTGCGGGTCGCTTTACCTCGCCGGGCGGGTCCTGCAGGAAAACGAATAGTCCAGTCCGTGATCCAACCTGCGCGATCCGGAAAACACTTTCCTTCGGCCAGCGGCAAGACACTTGAGGTCGAGGAGACGGACAGCTAACTGCGTCGGTAAAAGGAGCCCCCTGTCATGAGCCTCAACAGTTTCGGCCATCTTTTCCGTGTTACCACGTGGGGCGAAAGCCATGGCCCGGCGCTCGGCGCGACGGTCGACGGCTGCCCGCCGGGCATACCGGTTGACGAAGCCTTTCTGCAAAAATGGCTGGACAGGCGGCGCCCGGGCCAGAACAAGAATACCACCCAACGGCAAGAGCCTGACGCGGTGCGCATCCTGTCCGGCGTATTCGAGGGCCAGACAACAGGTACCCCGATCCAGTTGATGATCGAGAACACCGATCAGCGCTCCCGCGATTACGGGGACATCGCCCGGACCTTCCGGCCGGGTCACGCCGATATCACCTATCATCTCAAATACGGGCACCGCGACTATCGCGGCGGCGGACGCAGTTCGGCCCGCGAAACGGCGGCACGCGTGGCCGCAGGTGGCATAGCGCGCGCCGCGCTCGACAGCCTTGTGCCCGGGATCGAGATAACCGGCTACATGGTCCAGATGGGCGAGATGTGCCTTGATCGCTCGCGGTTCGATCGCGCGGCCATACATGACAACGATTTCTGGCTGCCCGACGCCTCTTCGGCAGCGGAATGGGAAGCCTATCTGCAAAAGCTGCGCAAGGAAAAGAACTCTGTCGGCGCGCTCATAGAAGTGACGGCGCGCGGGGCGCCCGCGGGACTCGGCGCGCCCGTTTATGGCAAGCTCGATACCGATCTCGCCGCGGCGATGATGTCGATCAATGCCGTGAAGGGCGTTGAGATCGGCGAGGGCATGGCCGCAGCCGGCCTGACCGGAACCCAGAACGCCGACGAGATATTCATGGGGGAGGATGGACCCGAGTACAGTTCAAATCACGCGGGCGGCATCCTTGGCGGTATCTCGACCGGGCAGGAAATCGTGGTGCGGTTCGCCGTGAAACCGACGTCGTCGATCCTGACACCCCGCCGATCCATCATGACCGACGGGTCACCGACCGAAGTGGTCACGAAGGGCCGGCATGATCCGTGTGTCGGCATCCGCGCCGTCCCCGTCGGAGAAGCGATGATGGCCTGCGTGCTGCTCGACCATCTCGTTCTGCACCGTGGACAGGTTGGCCCGGGACCACGCGGCACGATAGGCTGATCGGCGCCCTGACAGCGCCGTTCGCCATTTTCGAGCCGGTCAGAATGGCACGAAAGCCCGCTCAGATCCGCAGGAATGGCTGGGCGACACGCGGGATCATGCTCTTGAACCGCAAAGGCGCATCCGTGGCGGCAAGGCAGATGCAATCCTGCCCGACATCTGCCACCGGCGTGTGGTCCAGCTCCTCGTCCGCGATCTCGATGTCGCCGGAGGCGAACCTGTCAACCTCGTCGGCGAAGGCGCCCTGCAGGACGAGTGTCAATTCGGTTCCGCGATGCCCGTGGTCCGGCACGGCCGATCCTGCCGGGATGAAAAGCAGCCGCGCCATCGCGTCTCGTGACGTGGGGAGGATGGCCTGTTTGACGCCCATGCCAACAGGTTTCCACCGCACGGAGTCGAGGTCGCCGCCGACATAATCGCGGATCGGTCGCGGCAGGATCTCACGATCCGGCGACGTCACGTGACGCTTTTCGCGCCCGGACATGATCCCGGTGATCCGCTGGAGGGTATCTTCAAGGCTACCGTCCGACATTTCAGCGGCCCCGCAATCCTCTATCATCGTCCCCCCGACAGTGTCGAAGGCGCCCAGCCGGGCGCGACAATGATCGCACATGGATATATGCGCGGCGACGGTCAGATTGAACGCCTCGGGCAAGGTTCCGGCAGAGTATGCCATTAGCAAGGCATCGGTCAGGTGATGTGTGATTTCTGCTTTCATGTCGGTCACTTCATGGCGTGGCGCAGACGGTCTAGCGCCAGACGAATTCTCGATTTGATGGTTCCCAGTGGAAGGCCGGTTTCCTCGGCGATTTCCGTGTGACTCAGATCACCGAAATAGGCCTTCTCGATCAATTTGCGCTGCTTTTCCGGCAGCGTCGCGATCGCTTCGCCCAGCTGATCGCATTCCTGTTGCAAGGCCAGAACCTCGGCCTGGTCAGGCTCGTTTTCCGGCCCCCATGGCAGATCCTCCGGTTCGGGCCGTTTTTGTTTGCGCAACGCGTCGATCTTGCGGTTTCGCGCAATCGTGAAGACCCATGTCGCGACGCTTGCGCGCGACGGATCGAAAAGATGCGCCTTTTGCCAGAGCGTTGCCATCGCGTCCTGTGCGCATTCCTCTGCAAGTGTCTCGTCTGCCCCGGATCGCATGAGAAAGGCTTTCACACGAGGTGCGAAATGCTGGAACAAAGTCGCGAATGCTGCTTTGTCCTGAGAATCTCGCACCCTGATGATACACTCGATCCATTCGGCGTTCTCACTGCGCTTGTTGGTATCCACGGTCGGCCGGTCCGTCCTCTGAAACGTGTTTGCCACCGCCTTATCACGCCACAGGACGGCGGGCGAGAGTACTGACGGGACAATGGGGGTCGTTTCATCAAACATGTTTATCATACGCGACCGCGCCGAAAGCGGATCACCGAGCGCGGCATTTTCTCGGGTGAGGGCTTCATTTTCATCCGGTCAGACAGCTGTGCCGTAACTGAGTATATAACAACAACCGGAACGGATACCCTCCACATGCCATTCGAAACTGGCGCAGTGATGCGCAAGAAAGTCGCGGTGATCGGCGCGGGAATATCGGGAATGGGCGCGGCTCATTCGCTGGCGGACACTCATGATATCACGCTCATCGAGGCCGAGCCGAGGTTGGGCGGGCACGCGCGCACGATAACGGCAGGCAAGCGTGGCGATGTGCCGGTTGATACCGGGTTCATCGTCTTCAATCACGCCAACTACCCGAACCTCACTCGGCTCTTCGAGACGTTGGAAGTTCCGGTCGTGAAAAGCAACATGAGCTTTGGCGCGTCCGTGCGCGGCGGAACCCTCGAATACGGGCTCGCCGGCGCGGCGGCTTTCTTCGCGCAGCGCCGCAACGCGCTCAACCCGCGGTTCCTGCGCATGTTGCGTGATATTTTCCGCTTCAACGCCCGGGCATTCGAGAATGCGCAGGACAGCGCGATAACGATCGAGGGCCTGCTGGACCGCATGCAGTTGGGCAATTACTTCCGCGATTACTATCTCCTGCCGTTCTCTGGGGCTATCTGGTCCACGCCCAAGGACCAGATCCTAGACTTCCCGGCCAGGGCCATGGTGCAGTTCTTCAAGAATCACGGCCTGCTCGGCTACTCCGACCAGCATCAATGGTACACCGTGCAGGGCGGTTCGGTGAGTTACGTCAGTCGTCTTGAACAGTCGCTGCGCGCGCAAGGGGCCAACCTGCGCCTCGGTTGTCCGGTGGCGGGGGTGCGCCGGTGCGCAACGGGCGCGGAAGTGAGGGTCAAGGGAGACGACTGGGAACATTTCGACGAGGTTGTCTTTGCCACACATTCGGACCAGGCGCTGGCGCTTCTGAGCGATGCGAGCCCGCGGGAACGTAACCTGCTGGAGTCGATCCGGTATCAGCCCAATGACGTGGTACTGCACGCAGATTCCAGCGTCATGCCGAAACGGCGCGCCGTATGGTCATCATGGAACTATGCCGAGGGCACCGAGAAGCGGGACGGCCAGATCGACGTGACGTACTGGATGAACAGCCTTCAGCCGATCAGCCTCGACGATCCGCACTTCGTGACGCTGAATTCCAACCGGCCAATCCGCGAGGACCTGATCTACGACGAAGTGACCATGCGCCATCCCGTGTACGACCTTCCGGCCCTCGCCGCACAGGAGGCGCTGCGGGACCGGAACGGGGAAAGCCACACGTGGTTCTGCGGCGCGTGGATGCGCCATGGCTTCCACGAAGACGGCCTGGCCAGCGGCCTCGACGTTTCGCATGCGCTGATGTTGCGCGACACGACACCGATGGCGGCGGAATGACCCGTATTGACCACATCGCCGGCCACACATGGCACGGTCGAAAGGGCGAGATCACCAATTCGTTCCGCTACGGCGTGGATTACATTCTCCTCGACGCCGAAGCCGAAGTGCGCCCGGCACGGCTTTTCGGGCGCAACGGCCGGGGCCTCGCGACCATTCGCGATACCGATCATGGCGGGCCGCCGGGGCAAGGGCGGGGCGCTGCGTGGGTACGCGACGTTCTGGAGGCTCACGGTCTTCCCGGACCGGCGCGCATCGAGCTGCTGGCGCAGCCGCGTATCATGGGCCACGTTTTCAACCCGGTCTCGTTCTGGATATGCCGGGATGCCGAAGATGCGCCGCGCGTCATCATTGCCGAGGTCACGAACACCTACGGCGACCGTCATTCCTATCTGTGCCACCGCGACGATCTTGCGCCCATCCGCCCCGAGGACCGCCTGAAGGCTGGCAAGGTGCTGCATGTCTCGCCCTTCCAGCAGCTGGACGGGCGGTACGAATTCCGCTTTGACCTTCGCGACGATCGCATCGGGATACGTATCGACTTCACGGGCGGCAATGACGGGGTCATCGCGACGCTGGTTGGCCGGCGCCGCAGACTGACGACCCGGACGGTGCTGGCCGCGTGCCTGCGCCGCCCCTTCGGCTCGCGCCGTGTACTGGCCCTGATCCACTGGCAAGCGCTGCGCCTCTGGTGGAAGGGGGCGCGCTTCCGGGCGCGTCCAGCCCCGCCGGCAGAAGAGGTAAGCCGTTGAGGAATGCACCTAACCTGCCCGCCTACGCCTTCTTCGCGGCGCTGCTTGCGGCTGCGGGGCTGCCGATCTATATCCACGCGCCGAAGTTCTACGTTGATGAATACGGCCTGTCGCTTGCCGCCTTGGGATCCGTCCTGTTCGGCCTCCGCCTTCTCGATGTTGTGCAGGACCCGTTTCTCGGCCGGCTTGCCGCAACCTTGCGAAACTGGCGCGGCCCGTCAGTGGCCATAGCCGGGGTCGTGATGGCCGCGGCCATGGTCGGGCTTTTCGCGGTCACGCCCCCCCTCGCACCGCTGGTGTGGTTCGGTTTGATGCTGACTTTGGTGTTCTCGGCGTTCAGCTACCTGACGATCTGCTTTTACGCTCAGGGCGTCGCCGCCGCGGGCAACCTAAAGGGGTACGGCCACCTGCGTCTTGCCCGGTGGCGCGAGACAGGGGCCTTGACGGGTATTTGCGCGGCAGCGGTCGCGCCCTTGGCACTGGGCGGCTATACCGGGTTTTCCGTGGCCTTCGCGTTTCTGGCCATGGGGGCCCTGCTCGCAATGGCCAGCCAATGGCGCAGCGCTCCGGTCATGACAAGTACGGGGGGCTTCCGGCCCGTCCTGCGGGATCCGGTCGCCCGCCGCCTGCTGCTGGTGGCGCTGGCCAACGCGGCCCCGGTCGCGGTGACTTCGACGCTCTTTCTTTTCTTCGTGGAAAGCCGCCTTGAGGCGCCGGGCTGGCAGGGGCCCTTCCTGCTACTTTTCTTCCTGTCGGCAGCGCTTGCCGCGCCCTTCTGGGGCGCCGCCGCCGAGCGGCACGGCACACGGCGGGTTCTCATCTTCGGCATGGTTGTCTCCATTGTCGCCTTCGCGGTCGCCGTCACGCTCGGCGCGGGTGACATCCTCGCTTTTGCCATCGTCTGCCTGGGCTCGGGGGCGGCGCTCGGCGCGGACATGACGCTCCTTCCGGCCTTGTTCGCGAGGCGGCTGGAGACAGTCGCACCCGGCGCCAGCGAAGGGTTCGGCCTTTGGACCTTCGTGTCCAAGTTCACCCTCGCGATCGCCGCGGTCTGCCTCCTGCCCCTTCTGGAGGCCGGCGGGTTCCAAAGCGGCTCTGACAACAGCCCCGAGGCACTGCTTCTGCTCAGCCTGCTCTACGGCGCGCTGCCATGCGTGCTCAAGACGGTGGCCATCTTTCTGCTGGCCACGACACCACTCGATCAAAGGAGTTTTGCGACATGACCGCAGCTATCTTTTTCCTCATCGGCGCGATCGTGGCGTTTCTCCTGTTCTTGTTGAAAAGCAGGCTCGCCGATTTCATCGCGCAGCGGCCGACTGACTACGCCGAAACGGAACCGCGCTTCGACATGCGGCGGCATCTGCACGGCCAGATCCAGTGCGACGGGGTCATCTATGGCCCCCTCGGGCGCGTCGTCTCGCGTTTCACGGGCCGGTTCAACGCCGATTGGGATGGCAACCGCGGCGTCATGCACGAGCATTTCCAGTACGACAGCGGCAACACGCAGGACCGCGAATGGCGACTGGAACTTGGCAACGACGGAACCCTGCGCGCCGAGGCCGACGACCTCGTCACGACGGGCCATGGCAAGCAATCCGGCGCGTCGGTAAGATTGCAATACCGGATCCGCTTGCCGGAGGAAGCGGGTGGCCACGTTCTGAACGTTACGGACTGGATGTACCTGACACCGAAAGGCGCGATCGTGAACCGCAGCCAGTTCCGCAAATTCGGCATCAAGGTCGCCGAACTTGTCGCGACCATGCATCGGGTGGAGGCCGCATGACCAACTTCGCAGGCAAGAAATACTGGCTGGTGGGTGCCAGCGAAGGGCTTGGTGCGGCCCTTGCCCAACGGCTGAGCAAGGTCGGCGCAGAGCTGATCCTGTCAGCACGCAACGACACGCGCTTGCACGAGGTCGCCGCCACGCTCCCCGGTCGGTCACGGGTTGTCACCGTCGATGTCAGCGATGCCCAAAGCGTGGCCGACGCCGCCGCAAAGGTGGGGGACATAGACGGCGTCGTGTACCTCGCGGGGCTTTACTGGCCCATGTCGGCACACGACTGGGACGCCGACCGGGCCAATGCGGTCGCCGACGTGAACTTTTCCGGCGCCGTCCGCGTCATGGGTGCCATCACGCCGGCAATGGTGGCCCGTGGACGCGGCCATATCGTGCTGACCGGCTCGCTTTCCGGGTTCAGGGGCCTGCCGGGGGCGATCCCTTATGCCGCCTCGAAGGCCGGTATCATGGCACTGGCCGAATCGATGCGCGCCGACCTTTGGCGCAGCGGCGTCCGCGTACAGCTGGCCAACCCCGGTTTCATCAAGACGCGCCTAACGGACAAGAACGAATTCCACATGCCGTTTCTCATGTCGCCCGACAAGGCCGCCGACGAAATGTTCCGCCTCATGTGCGACGAAGCCGCGTTCGACAGGCATTTTCCCCGCGTTTTCAGCTGGGTATTCCGTCTGTCCAGGTTTCTGCCGAACTGGATCTACTACCGCCTTTTTGCGTAGGATCAAAGACCCCGGGCGCGGGCCGGTCCATTGCTGTGCTATGATCGCGAGGACAGGAGGAACCCATGCTTGACATCAGCACGTACAAGATTGCCCAAGTCATCCTGATGGCGCGGGAACTGGGCCGCGCCGAGGTGGAATTGCGCGCCTTCATCGACAGGCTGTCCGAGGAGGAGCAAATCAGCCTTGTCGCCCTCATGTGGATCGGGCGGGACAGTTTCGGGCCGGATGAACTGGACGAGGCCAAGGCAACCGCCCGCGCCGAGGCCACGACCCCGACCGCGGATTACCTGCTCGGCACGCCCCACCTCTCGGACCACCTGGAAAACGGCCTCGACGCCCTCGGCATTTCCGCGGTCGATGACGAGGATGATCTGATCCGCCGCGGCTAGATCCGGCAAACCATGGTTAACGCCGCGGCGGGGCGGTGATCCCGGGTCCCGTATCGCGTCGGCGTCACGCCGGTATCCCGTCGGCGGGCGGGTCCGGTGCCGACAGGGTTGACCGGGCGTGCGCCGACGGCCCTGCGGAACTCGATTGAAGGCGCCTGCCAGAACCCCTAGCTAGGGGTGAAAGGAGACGCGCCATGACAAACCCGCTGCTGGCCGACCGCGCCACGCCCTACGACCTGCCGCCTTTCGAGGAGATCGAGGATGCCCATTTCAGCCCCGCCTTTGACGCGGCGCTGGAGGAGGCTCGCGCCGAGATCGACGCCATCGCCGCGAACCCGGAACCGCCGACATTCGACAACACCGTCGCGGCCCTCGAAGCGGCGGGAAAACGGCTGGACCGGGTGCTTGCCGCCTTCTTCACGCTCGCCGGCGCAGACAGCACGCCGGAGCGTCAACGGCTGCAACGCGAATTCGCCCCGAAACTTGCCGCCTATCGCTCCGGGATCACGGGCAACAAGGCGCTCTATGCCCGGATCGAGGCGATCTGGGAAATGCGCGGCTCGCTCGACCCGCAGGACGCGCGCCTGCTCGATCTCACGCGCCGCGGGTTTCGCCGGGCCGGCGCCGCGCTTGAGGGCGAGGATGCGGCGCGGATGCGCACCATCATGGGCCGGCTGTCGGAGCTCGGCACCGCCTTCAGCCAGAACCTGCTGACCGACGAGGCGGGCTGGCACATGGCGCTGGCGGAGGACGACCTGGAAGGCCTGCCCGAGTTCGTCGTGGCCGCGGCCCGCGCGGCGGGCGAGGAACGCGGCGCGGCCGGGCCGGTCATCACCCTGTCGCGGTCGCTCATCGTCCCCTTCCTGCAGTTCTCGCCGCGCCGTGACCTGCGCGAGCGGGCCTTCACGGCATGGGCCGCGCGCGGCGCGAATGGCGGCTCGACGGACAACCGCGCCATCGCCGCCGAGATACTCGCCCTGCGCGAGGAACGCGCGACGCTTCTGGGCCATGAAAGTTTCGCGGCGTTCAAGCTCGAGACCGAGATGGCCAAGACACCCGGGGCCGTGCGGCAACTGCTGATGGAGGTCTGGGACCCGGCGCGCGCGCGGGCCGACGCGGACGCGGCGGCCCTGACGGCCCTGATGCGCGCCGACGGGATCAACGACGCGCTGCGCCCCTGGGACTGGCGCTACTACGCCGAGAAACGCCGCGCGGCGGAGTTCGACCTCGACGAAGCCGCGCTCAAGCCCTACCTGCAGCTCGACCGGATGATCGAGGCGGCCTTCGCCTGCGCCGGCCGCCTTTTCGGCCTTGAATTCCACGCCGTCGACGTGCCGCTCCATCACCCCGACTGCCGCGCATGGGAAGTCACCCGCGGCGGCCGGCACGTGGGCCTTTTCGTGGGCGATTACTTCGCCCGCGGCGCCAAGCGGTCGGGCGCGTGGTGCAGCGCGATGCGCGGTCAGGCCGCGTGGCCGCGGGCACAGGGCCCGGTCGTGGTCAACGTGTGCAATTTCGCCAAGGGCGCCCCCGCCCTGCTGAGCTACGACGACGCGCGAACGCTCTTCCACGAATTCGGGCACGCGCTGCATCACCTGCTGTCGGACGTGCGCTACGAAAGCATGTCCGGCACCTCGGTGGCGCGCGATTTCGTGGAACTGCCCAGCCAGCTCTACGAACACTGGCTCGACGTGCCCGAGGTGCTCGCCGAATTCGCCACGCACACGACGACGGGCGCGCCGATGCCGCGCCACATGCTCGACCGCCTGCTGGCCGCGGCGAATTTCGACCAGGGCTTCCAGACGGTCGAATACGTGGCCTCGGCGATGGTCGACCTCGCCTTTCACGACGGGCCGGCCCCCTCCGACGTGATGGCCCGGCAAGCCGAGGTGCTGGCCGATCTGGACATGCCGCCGGCGATCACGATGCGCCATGCCACCCCGCATTTCGCGCATGTCTTTTCCGGTGACGGCTATTCCAGCGGCTATTACAGCTACATGTGGTCCGAGGTGATGGACGCCGACGCCTTCGCCGCGTTCGAGGAAAACGGCGGCCCCTTCGATCCCGACATGGCACGGCGGCTGGAAACGCATATCCTGTCGCGCGGCGGCACGGCCGAGGCCGACAGCCTCTACACCGCGTTCCGCGGGCGGCTGCCGGGGGTCGGCGCCCTGCTCAGGGGCCGCGGGCTGGCCGCCTGAGCCCCCGCGCATCCGGGCCGCGTCGCGGCTTCTTCTTGGCGGCAATACCCCGGGGGTCCGGGGGCAGCGCCCCCGGCGGATCAGCCGTAGCGCCGCACGAAGTTGCGCAGGATGCGCTCGGGCGCATGGACATCTGCGGCCCGGCACATGGCGATGAGGTCCTGCGCCGTTTCCGGCGGGAAATAGCCGCGGTGCCTGTAGATGTTGATGCGCGTCTCGAAACCCGCCGCGTCGGCCTCGGGGTGGAACTGGGTGGCATAGACATTCGCCCCGTGGCGCACCATCTGGAACGGGCACGGCCCCGAGCGCACGAGGTGCGCGCAGCCCGGCGGCAGGGCCTGCAGCGCCTCCTTGTGGCCGACGAAGGCGTCGAACCGCGCCGGCAGGTCCGCCAGCAGCGGGTCGCGCGCGCCCGCCGCCGTGACCTCACAGGCCGAGGTCCCCACGGGTTCGCCATGCGCGCGCTTGCTCACGTCGCCCGCCAGATGCCTGCCAAGGATCCCGATCCCGTAGCAACAGCCCATGAACGGGAAATCGCGCGCCGTGATCGCCGGCATGAGCGACAGCACTTCGGATTCGATCCGCGCCTCGACGGCGGACTTGTCGGCCGGCGCGTCGCTCACGCAGCCCGGCCCGCCCCCCACGATGACGCCGGCATAGTCGTCAAGCGTCAGGTCGGCGGGCAGCACGCGCTGGTCCAGCCGGATACGGCGGGCGCGCCCGGCATCGAGCCCGCCCTTGCGCAGGATGGCGGCGTATTCATCATCGGCGGCCTCGGTTTCGGGGCGCAACTGGAGGATCAGGAAAGGTCTGGTCATGGCTCGGCCCTCGGCTTTCATGGCGTCAGTGCCGCGCCCCGCGCCGCGCGTCAAGCGCGACGGGGCCGCTTGACGCCGCCGGGCATGGGGATACGCTGCGCGACGGGCCGAAAAGAGCACGAAGGGTTCGCGATGACGCCACACCACCTCCCCGCCCCGTGCCGCGCAACCCGCGGATGACCGGTCGCGTGATGCGCTCTCCGGGTCTTGCGCTCTATCTGGCGCTTGCCGGGCGCGGGGCGCCGGCCACGTCCGCCCCCCCGGATGCCCGTCCCGAGGGCGAGCTGGTCTGGGCCCACGCCGCCACGCCGTCGCACCAGGCGGCCCTG
>NZ_JBKOTX010000035.1:0-37810 GCF_047086965.1 Roseovarius halophilus (ex Wu et al. 2025)
GCTCACCGACAAGCAGGATCTTTTCACCGGCGAGTTCTGGCTGGGCGCGCGCGCGACCGAGCTCGGCCTTGTCGACGGGGCCGCCCATATCGAGCCGAAACTCAAGGAATTCTACGGCGAGAAAACGCGCTTTGCCCGTTACGGCCGCAAGCGAAGCCTCTTCCAGCGGTTCGGGGCCACGCTGATGGCCGATGCGCTGTCCGCCGTCGAGGAGCGCGCGCAATATTCCCGGTTCGGCCTCTGACGTGATCGTCAAGATCGTCATACTCTTTCTGGTCTTCATGGGGGTCATGGCCATGTTCGGGAAACTCAGGTTTCCCGGCCAGAAACGTCTGCAATCCGCCAAATGCCCCCGGTGCGGCAAGTTCCGCATCGGCAAGGGTCCGTGTTCCTGTTCGAAGGGCCGCAAGCCATGATGCCATGGCTCCTGTCCGGTCTGGGCCTGGCCATCCTGCTGCTGGCGGGCGATGCACTGGTGAAGGGGGCAGTGAACCTGAGCCTGCGGGTTGGCGTGCCGGCGCTGATCGTTAGCCTCACGATCGTCGCCTTCGGCACCTCGGCACCGGAGTTGCTCATTTCCGTCAATGCGGTTCTCGAGAACAAGCCCGGCCTCGCGCTGGGCAATGTCGTGGGGTCCAATACCGCCAACGTGCTTCTGGTGCTGGGCGTGCCGGCCCTGCTGTCCGTTCTGCACACCAGTGACTGTCACTGTTCAAAGACCTATCTTTTCATGCTCGGGGCGTCAGCCCTGTTCATCGGGTTGGCGTTTCTCGGGGAATTCACTTTCGTTTCCGGGCTGATATTGCTTGGGGTGCTTGCGTTCATCCTCGGCGATGCCTTCCGTCAGGCGCGCGCACACAGGCGGGAAGCGGCGGCGCTGGCCCTTGCGAGCGATGACAGCGAGGATGTCGAAGGCGCCGATCCGGACATGCCGTGGTGGCAGATTCTGGTTTTCCTGCTGCTGGGTCTCGTCGGTTTGCCGCTCGGCGCGGATATATTGGTAGACAACGCGTCGATCATCGCCCGGCAATTCGGCGTCAGCGACGCGGTGATCGGTCTGACGCTGGTCGCGTTCGGCACGTCCCTGCCCGAACTGGCGACAACGGTCATGGCCGCCCTGCGCAAGCAGGCCGATGTGGCGCTGGGCAATGTCATCGGCTCGAACATGTTCAACCTTCTGGCGATCATCGGCATCACGGCCCTTGTGGGTGACATCCCCGTTGATCGCGAATTCCTGAATTTCGATCTCTGGGTGATGCTGGGCGCCTCGCTCCTGCTTATCCCGTTCGTGTTTTTCGAGCGGGATATCTCGCGAATATGGGGCACGGCCTTGACGGGCCTTTATGTGATCTACGTCACGCTTGTACTTATCTGACCGGAGGTTTTGACAATGCGGGCGTTGGTAACCGGAGCGGGAAAACGCCTCGGCCGTTCCATGGCGCTGGAACTTGCACGGCAGGGCTATGATGTGGCGCTGCACTACGCGACGGCAGGCGACGAGGCTGCCGAGGTGGCGTCGGAAATTCACCGCATGGGCCGCACGGCCGTCACGTTGTGCGCCGACCTTCTGGATGAAACGCAGGTGCATGACCTGCTACCGCGGGCCGGCGAGGCGCTGGGCGGGAACATCACCTGTCTGGTCAACAATGCCTCGATTTTCGAATACGACAATATCGGGACCGCCGACCGGAAAAGCTGGGACAGGCATTTCGAATCCAACCTGCGCGCGCCCTTCGTGCTGACGCAGGCGGTCGCATCACAAGTCCCCGACCCGACCACCGATGAACTGGGGGAACCCGTGGCACAGGGGCTCGTCATCAACATGATCGATCAGCGTGTGCGCAAGCTCACCCCGGAATTCATGAGCTACACACTGGCGAAATCGGCGTTGTGGACGCTCACCCAGACCGCCGCGCAGGCACTGGCGCCCCGGGTGCGGGTCAATGCGATCGGCCCCGGCCCGACCCTCAAGGGTCACCGCCAGAGCGAGGATCATTTCAGCCGTCAGCGCCGCAACACGGTGCTGTCGCGCGGCGCGAACGAGAGCGATATAAACGCGGCGCTGCGGTACTTCCTGATGGCGCCCGCGGTAACCGGCCAGTTGCTGTGCATTGATGGCGGCCAGCACCTTGGATGGGAAACGCCGGACGTTCTGGGCGTGGAGTGACGGCACAGGCTCACGTGACTTGTGCACGTGGGCCAACGGCCTCGGCAAAGTGTTACAAAAATGATAATGTTTTCATGTCCTTGTGTTTTCATCAAAAGATAATGTTGAAAAAACAATACCTTAATTTGCCGCCTAAAAATTAGGCAACCTGCAGAACCCAGTCTAAAACAACAAAAATTTCCACCTTCCCGAAACTTGTCTCCAGACTTGTCCACAGGAACGGTGGAGATGTTTCCCCTTGTTCCCCACGCGCGGACATTGCAGCCCCGAACGAGAATCATATCTGAGTACCCATGTGCGACAGCCCCGATCATGAAGCGCCCGAAACCGGCCATGCGGTGATCCAGTCCTATCTCAAGACGCTGGACAGTTCCCCCGGCGTCTACCGGATGCTGGACGCGCAAGCCCGTGTTCTCTATGTCGGCAAGGCGCGCAATCTCCGGGCACGGGTGTCGAATTACGCGCGGCCTTCGGGCCATACGCGGCGCATTGCCCGGATGATCAGCGAAACCGCCTCGATGATGTTCCTGACCACCGCGACGGAAACCGAGGCGCTGCTGCTGGAGCAGAACCTGATCAAGCAGCTCAAGCCGCGCTACAACGTGCTGCTGCGCGACGACAAGAGCTTCCCGAACATCCACGTGACGTCGCACGACTTTCCGATGATCCGGAAACATCGCGGCGCCAAGAAGGACGCCGGGGCGTATTACGGCCCGTTCGCAAGCGCCGGCGCGGTGAACCGGACGCTTGCGCAATTGCAGCGCGTCTTTCTTTTGCGCGATTGCTCGGATGCCATGTTCGAAAGCCGCACGCGCCCCTGCTTGCAATACCAGATCAAGCGGTGCTCGGCCCCGTGCGTGGGCAAGATCAGCAAGGCCGATTACGCCGCGGCCGTCGCCGATGCCGAGCGCTATCTTTCCGGTAAGTCCACGGACATACAGGCCAAGCTCAAGGCCGAGATGGCGGACGCATCGGCATCGCTGGAATTCGAGCGCGCGGCGGCACTGCGCGACCGGATCAAGGCGCTGACGCAGGTCCAGACTTCTCAGGGGATCAATCCCCGCACCGTCACCGAGGCCGACATCCTCGCGCTGCACCTCGAAAAGGGGCAAGCCTGCGTGCAGGTGTTCTTCATCCGCGCGGGCCAGAACTGGGGCAACCGGGACTTCTACCCGCGCGTCGGCCCCGACGTGGAAGAGGCCGAGGTGCTGCAGGCCTTCATCGGCCAGTTCTACGACGGGAAGGAGCCGCCGCGCCAGCTCCTCCTGTCCCACCCGATCGAGAGCACGGACCTGATGGAGCAGGCGCTCGCGGAAAGACGGGGCCGGAAGGTCTCCTTGACCGTGCCCAAGCGCGGGGAGAAAGCGGAGCTCGTCGATGCCGCGATGCGCAACGCCCGCGAAAGCCTCGCGCGGAAGATGGCCGAGACCGCGACACAGGGGCGCCTGCTGGCCGGGCTGCGCGACGCGTTCGACCTGCCGGCCCCGCCGCAACGCATCGAGGTTTACGACAACTCGCACATTCAGGGTGAAAATGCCGTCGGCGCCATGATCGTCGCCGGCCCCGACGGGTTCCTCAAGAACCAGTACCGCAAGTTCAACATCAAGGGCGATGACGTCACCCCCGGCGATGATTTCGGCATGATGAAAGAGGTCCTGACGCGGCGGTTCAAGCGGCTTCTCAAGGAAGACCCCGACCGGCAAGAGGGGCACTGGCCCGACCTTTTGCTGATCGACGGCGGTGCCGGGCAGGTCTCGGCGGTGCACGATATCATGCTAGAACTGGGTGTTGACGACATTCCGATGGTGGGGGTCGCCAAGGGCGTGGACCGTGACCACGGCAAGGAGGAATTCCACCGCGTCGGCGCGCGGCCCATGGCGCTGAAACACAACGACCCGGTTCTCTACTTCATTCAGCGGCTGCGCGACGAGGCGCACCGCTTCGCCATCGGGACGCATCGGGCCAAGCGCGGGAAATCCGTTGCGGCCTCGCCGCTGGACGACATTCCGGGGGTCGGCGCGGCCCGCAAGCGCGCGCTGCTGGCCCATTTCGGCTCGGCCAAGGCGGTCAGCCGGGCCGCCCTGGCCGATCTCAAGGCCGTGGAGGGCGTTTCGGGGGCACTGGCGCAGAAGGTCTATGACCACTTCCATGAAAAGGGATAGATCGTCACCTTCACCTTGTCCTTCCGAGTCGTTAGACAGGCGGCATGACAATCACGGTTCCCAATATACTGACGATAATCCGGTTGCTCGCCGCGCCGGGCGTGGCCGTGATGTTTCTCTATTTCCACCGGCCCTGGGCGGACTGGTTCGCGCTGCTGCTGTTCATCGGTGCCGCGCTGACGGACTGGATCGACGGCTACCTCGCGCGAAGCTGGAAACAGGAAACGAAGCTCGGCGCGATGCTCGACCCGATCGCCGACAAGGCGATGGTCGTGATCGCGTTGATGGTGATCGTCGGGTATTCCTCGATGTCGCCGTGGCTGGTGCTGCCGGCCACCTTCATCCTGTTCCGCGAGGTTTTCGTCTCGGGTCTGCGCGAGTATCTCGGCGATGTCGCCGGCAAGCTGAAGGTGACGAGCCTTGCCAAGTGGAAGACGACCACCCAGATGGTGGCCATCGCCGTCCTCTTCGCCCAAGGCGTGTTCGAGCACTATTTCGCGATGTCGGCCATGGGTTTGGACAATTCGCGTGTCGTTGATATCCTTGACGGGAACGGCGAGGACATGCGCGGCCTGCGCTGGAAGATGACAGTCATGGTCTGGGCGGGTCATGCCGGGCTCTGGCTGCTCTGGGTCGCCGCCGGGCTCACCCTCGTCACGGGCTATGATTACTTTCGCAAGGCAATGCCCCATCTGAAGGATGATGACTGATGGATGTTCTCTACTTTGCCTGGGTCCGGGAACGGATCGGCCAACCGCGCGAACGGGTCGACTCCAAGGCGGCCACCGTGCGCGAGCTTGTCGAGGAGTTGCGCGCGCGCGAGGATCGCTACGCCGCCGCCTTCGCCGATCTCGCCGCCCTGCGCGTCGCCGTGGACCAGGAACTCACCGATTTCGACGCGTCCCTGTCAGATGCCCGGGAGGTGGCGTTCTTCCCCCCGATGACCGGGGGCTGAACCATGGATGTCCGGGTTCAGTCCGCCGCGTTCGATTTCGGGCAAGAAGCCAGCGATTTCGCCGCGCGGCTAAATGGCATGGGGGCGGTGGTTACCTTTTCGGGGATCGTGCGTGACACCGAGGCGGGCGCGCTGCGCCACATGGAGATCGAGCATTATCCCGGTATGACGGAAAAGGCGCTGGCAACGATCGCCTCGGAGGCGGAAAAGCGATGGAGCCTCGGGGGCGTGCTGGTTATCCACCGCCACGGCCTGCTGGCCCCGGACGAGATGATCATGATGGTCGCGACCGCGGCGCGCCACCGGCAGGATGCCTTTGCCGCCGCCGAATTCCTGATGGATTACCTGAAATCGCGCGCCCCCTTCTGGAAGAAGGAAACAACCTCCGACACCGCCGAATGGGTCGCCGCCCGGACGGAGGACGAGGACGCGCTGAAACGCTGGTAGCCGCCGGTTTTCCATTCGCGGCGCGGCGCCGTCATGCCAGCGTTCGCGCGATTTCCGGCCCGATGCCCGCCGCCGCATCCACCAGGGGCGGCCGAAGATTCAGCCACCGGTCGTCCCCTGTCTGGTATGCTTTCAAGGCTTTCAACGCGGGGATCAGCCCGGCATCCTGTAGCGCCTTTCGGTGGCGGTTCACCTGTTCCATGGCGGTCCGGGCAGCATTCGCATCACCTGTCTTGATGCAATCGTAGACAGCGCGGATCGCCCTCACGTTGGAATTGCATCCCGCCGAGATGCAGCCGGCCCCGCCCTGCTGCATGGCCTCGGGCATCAGGCTCTCCGAGCCCGGGAAAACGGAAATGCCGGGGGCGCTTTCGATGGTGCGCCGGGTGTTTTCCGGGTCGCCGGAACTGTCCTTCAGCGCAATGACGGTGTCGGGGAAAGCGTTGTTCAGACGGGCGGCAAGCGCCGGGGATATGCCGATGCCCGTGTTTTGAGGGATGTGATACAGGCAGAGGCGCAGATCATCCGCGCCGATCTTCTCGATCAGCTCGCTGAAATACCGGTAAAGCCCGTCATCGCTCGCCTGCACGTAAAAGAACGGCGGCAGTACCAGTGCCGCCTTGCAGCCCAGCTCGTGCGCGTGCCGCGTCAGCGCCAGCGTCTCCTCAAGCGAACACAGGCCCGTGCCGGGCATCAACCGGTCCGGCCGCGCCGTGCCGGTCGTGACGAGCTTTTCCAGAAGTGACCTGCGTTCCCGCGCGCTTATCGAAAGCGCCTCGCTCGTCGTGCCGAAGGGGGAAAGGTAATGCGCGCCGTCGGCCAAGCAGGTGGCGGCATGGTCGAGGTACAGGTCCTCGGCGATGGTCCGGTCGTCGTCGAAAGGTGTCAGCAAGGGGGTGATGACCCCGGATAACCATTTGTTTTGCATGGACCTGTGCCATTGTCTGAACGGGCGCCGGCGCCGTTGATCCGCGCCAGCGTCGGCAGCGTCCGACAAAGTGGCCGGATTATCAAGGGGCGGTCCCCGCGGAAACCGCCGCCGCGCCGATGTGGCCGAATGCGGTTGCCGCTTCCTTGATGCTTCGGGCACTCCGCGCACGCCAAGGGCGGTCAGGCGGATGACGGGCGGCATGCCGAAGATGATGATGACAAGCACCACCACCGGCCCCGGTGATCCGTTCAGCGCGATCGTGAGCGCATCCAGCACGCCCCGCATGCGCGCGGTGATCCCGTCGAACACGCCACCGCCGGCCTGCGCCGCGGCGTCGATCCGCGCCTGGAGCCACCCCGCGATCGCCGCCAGCGCCTTTCCCGTCATGCCGGGATAATGCTCGATCTCCATGTGGCGCAGCGCGCACGGCTCGACGACCCGATCGTGAAGAACGGCGGGCGCTACACGATGGCACATGGGCGATGATGCGCCACACGGCCGTCTATGACAGCGAAGCGGACAGGCAGGCGGCGGTTGGCTCGGTGCGGCATGTCCTTGGCCAGTTCGGCAACCTGATGATGAAAAAGGGCGACGTCATCAACGGTTTCCCCGAACAGGTGCCGCTGGAGGAACTGGACGGAAACGCGCGGGTCGATCCGGAGATACTGGAAGAAAACCTCATGTTCGGCCGCCCGGCCGAGGTGGTCGAGAAACTGAAGATGTACAACGGGATCGGCGTGGGGGCCTTTGTCTATTACGCCTCGATGGGGATGGACACGGCGCAGCAGAAACGCTCGCTTCGCCTGTTCATAGACGAGGTGATCCCCGAATTCGCCGAGAAGGAGCTTGCCCATGCCGATTGAGATCCGGCGCACCTTGACGCTGTCGCAGACCACCTTTGGCGACGGCTGGAAACAGGTGGCAAGCCCAACGCGGTTTCTGACGGCCATGGCGATCATCCGCAACCCGTGGTTCGGCCGCGGCCATGTGGCGGATCTCGGCCCCGAGGTCCGCGAATACTGCCCCGAGCTGGGCCAGCTCCTGACCGGGATCCTGCTCGAGCAGACGGTCGATGCGCTTGGGGGCTGCGGCAAGGCCAGCGTGGTCGGCATGGGCGGCGAGATCGTACACGCAAAGGCGCTGACCCATTCGCTCTGGTTCGGCAACCAGTTCCGCGAGGCGATCAAGGCCAAGAGCTACCTCGCCTTCACCAACACGCGCGGGACGGCGGGCGGCGCTTGCATTATCAGACGATCCATACCTGCGTGCCGGACGCTCCCGCGGAGGACGAGATCTTCGTCGCGCCGGGCGCGCCCGTCGCGGTGCTGATCCACGGTCTGGGGCTGACCCGTGCCAGCACGTGGGGGGCCATCGCCCCCGGGCTCGCGGATCGTTTCAGGGTCCTGACCTGTGATCTGCCGGGGCACGGCGAAACGGTGCTGCCCGACGGCCCGGTGAACCTCTCCGCGCTCGGCGCGCAGCTTTTCGACCTGGTGAATGAACTGGCCATCGGGCATGCCGCGCTGGTCGGGTTCCCCCTCGGCGGGATGATCAACCGTCGCTGTGCCATGGATCAGCCCGGCCGGGTTTCGGCGCTGGCGATCCTGAATTCGCCGCACGAGCGCGGGCCGGAAGCGCAGGAACTGGTCGAGGCCCGCGCCCGCGACACCGGCGCGGGCGGGGCGGCCGCAACGATAGACGCGACGCTGGAACGGTGGTTCTCCCCCGCCTTCCGCGGTGATCACCCCGATGCGGTGGACCGCGTGCGCGGTGGTGCTGGCCAACGATCATGCCAATGACGCCGCGCACCGCCGGGTGCTGGCCGAAGGCGTGCGGGACCTGATCCGCCCCGATCCGCCGATCATGCACGCCGATCTGGTGATGACATGCGAGAACGACAGCGGATCGCCCCCGCCATGAGCCACGCGATCGCGTCCGAGATACCGGGCGCCGAAACGGTGATCGTCCCCGGTCTGCAGCACTTGGGGCTGATCGAACAGCCCGCGCTCTTTGCCGGCTCAATCAAGGATTTTCTGGGGCGTGCATCGGCCTGAGGCAAGCGAACGGGAATGAGCGACCCGAAAAGCATGACGGGCGACGAGGCGGCCGTGGAAGCGTTGAAGGCCGAGGGCACCAGCCATGTCTTCGGGGTGATCGGTTCTGCCACGATGGAAATGTTCGGCGCGCTTTACGACGCGCGCGACATCCGCTTCATCGGCGTGCTTGACGAACGCACCGGCACCCATATGGCCGACGGCCTCGCCCAGGCCAACGCCGCCTACGCGCCCGTCGTTTCGATCGCGGGGGCGCTGGCATCGGGGCATGTCTATCGCGATGCCCTTCAGGAAGTGGACCGGCAGGCGCTGTTCAAGCCTGTCACCAAGAAGACATGGACCGCGACTGGCGCCGACCGCCTCCCCGAGATGTTCCGCGAGGCGATGGTGCCGCGCCGCGGCCCGGTCCAGCTCAACCTGCCGCGTGACGTGCTTTCGCGTCTCGCCGCGCGCGCCACGGCCGATGCATGGGGCGATGCCTTCAAGGCCGAGCGCGCCGCCTATCTTGACCGACGCGATGCCGAGCCACCGCTCGGGCCTTTTCAAGGCCCTTCGCGACGTGCTGCCCCATGACGCCGCGGTGACGATGGACGCGGGCAGGCTCTGCCTTCAGGCGACCGACGTGCTGAACTACCACCATCCCCGCAGTCTGTTCACCCCGCTTGATTTCGGGCTGGTGGGGTTCTCTTTTGCCTGCGGGCTGGGGGCCAAGCTGGCCGCGCCGGACCGTCCGGTCGTGTCGCTGATGGGGGATGGCGGCTTCGGCATGACGGTGTCGGAACTCGGCACCGCGGTCGACCACGGGATCAATACCGTGACGGTGGTTATGAACAACCGCTGCCGGGGCGCGGAAAACGCCTATCAGCGCGATTTATTCGGCGAACGCTATATTGGCGCCGACATTTCCAACCCGCCTTTCGACAAGCTGGCCGAACTGTACGGTGCCAAGGAGTACCGCGCCGAAACCCCGTCCGACACGGCGGCCACGATCGAGGACGCGCTGACCTGCGGACGCCCGGCTGTGGGGGGTGTGCAGGTGGGCCCGGCCGCGCTCTACTCGTTCCGCCGCGACAGCTTCAAACACCGAGGAGGATGAAATGACCGACAAGACCTATCCCGCCACCGAGGCACAGCGCCGGACCGCGGACTGGAACCCGATGTGGGACATGCTCGGAGACCTCGACCCGGATTATCTCGAGGCGGTCCTCGCCTTCCGGGCCGTGCCGCAGAAACAGGGGCCGTTGCCCCGGAAAACCAAGGAACTGATCTCCATCGCGATCAACGCCGCGACAACGCACCTGTGGGCGCCGGGGTGCGTCGCCATATCCGCAACGCCCTGAACGAAGGTGCGACCAAGGAGGAGATCCTCGAAGCGATCCAGCTCACCTCGATCATTGACATCGCCGGCCTATCGGCAGCAATAGAGGAGATGATTGAAAATGGTCAAAGTGGCAGGGTTTGAGCCTACGACCGCTGCTTCCCGACGGCCAAGGCATTAGTGATCCGGCATATTCGACCTTTGACTAATGCAACCTTTGACGTTTCGTTTTCAATGAAAACAAGGTTCTAATTTTGCTTTTCTATTGTTTGCGGTGCGCTGCGATCTGCGCGAATGCATTTGCACCGTGCTTCCCATGTGCTTCCCGTAGCGAAATGGCCCAAGATTGACTGACCAAGACCATAGTGGACAAGCTCGCACCGCGAGACAAAGAGCACTTTGTTTGGGGCGGCAAACTTTCGGGCGTTGGCGTCCGGGTCTGGCCCACTGGAAGCTATGCGGGAAACCGGGTGACGGGGTTTGTTGGCCGAGGGAAGACGAAACCCAAACTGATCAGCAAGCGCAAAAGAGTAGCTTAATTCACGCGGCAAACTGTCCGCGGGTTGGGGAGTAGCTCACACTCCTTCCGTGAGCTCGAAAGCCTATCATGGGTGTCCACCAATCCGGGGCGGGATCAGTCGCAGCTTGCAGGCACGCGGGCTTCTATCTGAATGGCCTGGTGCTGGAACCGGTGAATTGGCTGTCCCGGTCGAAGCGGCCGGCGACGCATGCCGCCAGTATTGGCTCTCTGGCAAAGCGACTGAGGGGCTACGAAGCGCCACTTGTTATGGCCTTCATGATAGGTATCGCGGTACCTGTCAGAGCAGCGATTGCGGCGTCGGGAAAATCGTGTCAGCTTGTGGTTGTGCCGGTTCCGGGCAGTGGACGGCAGGCCGAGGTCCGTGTGGCCATCACAGCGATCACGCCGGAGCTGCTGAGCCTGTAGCCAATGGGGTCAGCTTCGACCCGATATGACCCGGATTTACCCCTGCTGTTCTTACTACGTGCTTACCGTTAGAGTAAGCACATACGCACGGGTCAACTAAGCCATTGCAACTATTGGTCGGAGTGGCAGGATTCGAACCTACGACCCCTGCCTCCCGAAGACAGTG
The DNA here is from genome assembly GCF_047086965.1 of Roseovarius halophilus (ex Wu et al. 2025). Taxonomy (NCBI): domain Bacteria; kingdom Pseudomonadati; phylum Pseudomonadota; class Alphaproteobacteria; order Rhodobacterales; family Roseobacteraceae; genus Roseovarius; species Roseovarius halophilus (ex Wu et al. 2025). Next base: position 11,147 of record NZ_JBKOTX010000035.1, read on the forward strand.
CTCTACCAGGCTGAGCTACACTCCGACCGTGGAGAGCCGATTATACCCGTGCTGTCATTTTTGCAATAGCGGATTCGCCCGATATGCCCGTGTTCGGGCGCATCCTGCCATGTCAGCGGATCGGGACGCAGGTCATCTGGGCGTAGGTCTCGTCCAGATGATCGACCGCGCAATCGAGGCCGCGGATCGGCGGCGGGGGCGGCGGGCCGTCGCCGCAATCGAGCCGGGCCGTCACAACGGCCTGATCCCCGTCAAGATGGGCCACGCGGCAGCCGCTGACCGTCTCGATGGCCATGATGGCGCGCGGGGCTACCGCGGCAAGGCGCGGGGCCCATTCGCTGTTCAGGCGGATCGCCTGCGCGCGCCGCCCCTTGACCCGGATGTCAAAGACCGCCCCGCCGATGACGGCGCGGTCTGGTGCGATCCCGTGGAAGGCGGGGCCGGGCCCGTTGCAAGCGGCCAGCACCGCCATCAGCAGGCATGTCCCCGCGATCCGCATCCGGTGAGCGTGCCAGCGCGGGGTTAACAAATCCTTGCGCACGCCTCTGCGCGCGGGAGCGACAATCCGCCCCTTCATATCGCGCCCCCGATATGCTACATATTCACGAATTAGAATGTGTAGCGATGAAGGAGGCCCCGATGCCCCGCATGTCCGACCGTCCGGCTGACCAGTACAGCCCTCTTTATTTCCTCGCCTCGCTCGGGGCAGGCGGATTGGTGGTGACCTTTTTCATGTACCTGCTGTTCTGGGTCCCGCACCCGGGCCGGCCGGTTCCGGTCTTCGCCGACATCGCCGCTGCCTTTGAGCACGGCGCCTGGCCGTTGCACCTGGCCATCGGGGTTGCGCTGGTCGGGATCGCCGTCATGGCATTCCTCAACATCCGTTCGCTTGTCTGGAACCTGCGCGCGTTGGCCGCCTTCCGCGGGACGGAGGCTTACCGCGCGCTGCGCCGCAGCAACGGCGAGACGACGCTGCTGGCCGGGCCGTTGGCCGCGGCGATGTCGATCAACGTGGCCTTCATCGTCGGGCTGGTTTTCGTGCCCGGCCTCTGGGGCCTGCGCGAAGTGCTGTTTCCTGTCGCACTGCTGGCCTTCATGGGCCTCGGGGCCTGGGCTTTCCGCCTGATCGGCGATTTCCTGGGCCGGGTGCTGAGCGGCGGCGGGATCTTCGATGTCACCGCCCACAATTCCTTCGCGCAGCTGCTGCCGGCTTTCGCCGTGGCGATGATCGGCGTGGGGCTGGCCGCGCCCGCCGCGATGAGCGCGGTGACCCCGACCATCGGCGTGAGCCTTGTACTCAGCACCTTTTTCGGGGTCACGGCCATGATCTACGCGGTTGTGGCGGCCATCACCGGCTTCAACTCGATGCTGCATCACGGCACCGCGAAGGAGGCCGCGCCGACCCTGATGGTCATCGTTCCGATCGTCACCGTGCTCGGCATCATGTTCATGCGCCAGAGCCACGGGCTGCACACCGCCTTCGGCACCCCCGGCGCCCCCGGGGAGACGCTGATCTTCCTTGCGCGGCTGCTGGCGGTCGAGGTGCTGTTCCTTGCGCTCGGCCTGCTGGTTTTGCGCCGGCTGGATTATGCCGCCGAGTATCTGACCGGCCCGCGTGACAGCGCCGGCGCCTATGCCCTGATCTGCCCCGGCGTGGCCTTCGCGGTGCTGATGCATTTCTTTACCAACAAGGGGCTGGTCGCGGCCGGGGTCATCGACAAGTTCGGACCGGCCTTCTGGAGCCTGACCGCCATTGCCATCGTCGCGCAGGTCGCGATGATCTGGCTGCTGGCGCACCTCAACCGGCGGCATTTCGGCCGACAGGCGGCGCAGCGCGCCGGCAGCCAAGCCTGAAACGCCTCCGGGTGGCCGTGGTGATGCCCGTGGCGGGCCCTTTCCTTTCGCAGCGTGGCGAATATGCTGTGCGCGGACAAGAAGCGAAGGGGGCCGTCCATGATCGTCAACATCACCGTGATCCTTGCCGCGCAATTGTTGGGCGAGGTTCTGGCCCGGCTTCTGGCCCTGCCGGTTCCCGGCCCGGTGATCGGCATGGCGCTGCTGCTTGCGGGGTTCATGGCCAGCCGTAGGCTGGCCGACCGCATTCTGCCCACCTCGCAGGGCATCCTTGCGCATCTCTCGCTTCTCTTCGTGCCGGCGGGCGTGGGCGTGATCAGCCATGCCGACGTTCTCGGCGCCTCGGGGCTTGCGCTCATGGCCGCGCTGGCGGGCAGCACGTTGCTTGCCCTGATCGCGGGGGCGCTGACCTTCGTGGCGCTGGTGCGCCTGACCGGCGGCAAGGAGGCGCGGGAATGACCGGCCTGCCCGACATCTGGTCCTACCTGCGCGAGGGGCCCCTTCTGTGGCTCACCGCCACATTGCTGGCCTACCTTGTCGGCGACGCCCTGTTCCGGGCCAGCGGGCGCAACCCGCTGGCCAACCCGGTTCTGCTGGCGATGGGGATGCTTGCCGCGGTTCTCTGGGCCACCGCCACGCCCTACGCCACCTATTTCGAAGGTGCCCAGTTCGTGCATTTCATGCTCGGCCCGGCCACCGTCGCGCTGGCGGGGCCGCTTTACACCAACCGGCACCATGTGCGTCACGCGCTTCTGCCCATGGCCGGTGCGCTGGTCGTGGGGTCGGGCACCGCGGTCGCGTCGGCGCTCTGGATCGCGGGGGCGCTGGGCGTTGAAGGCGTGGCGCTGGCCTCGCTCGCGCCGAAATCAACGACCGCGCCGGTGGCCATCGGCATTGCCGAGAAACTGGGCGGGCTGCCCACCCTGACCGCCGCGCTGGTCATCCTGACCGGCATCATCGGGGCGGTAATCGTGACGCCCCTGATGAACGCCATGGGCATCCGCGACTGGCGGGCGCGCGGGTTCGCCGTCGGCGTCGCCGCGCACGGTATCGGCACCGCCCGCGCCTTCCAGGTGAATGATACCGCCGGGGCCTTCGCCGGGATCGGCATGGGGCTGAATGCCTTGCTAACGGCGCTTCTTGCGCCTTATGTCTTGTCCCTGTTCCCGTAATTCCCGAAGGACCGCGCGAGATGACCGAAGATACCGACCGCCACGCCATGAAGATGGCCAAGAAGAAGGCCGCCCGCGACAAGATCATGGCCACCAAGACAGACGAGAAAGGGCTGATCGTCGTTCATACCGGCAAGGGCAAGGGCAAGTCCTCGGCGGCCTTCGGCATGATCTTCCGTTGCATCGCGCATGACATGAAATGTGCCGTCGTGCAGTTCATCAAGGGCGGCATGAGCACGGGCGAGCGCGACCTGATCATGTCGAAATTCGCGGACACCTGCACGTTTCACACCATGGGCGAAGGTTTCACCTGGGAAACGCAGGACCGCACGCGCGACACCGAGATGGCACAGGCCGCGTGGGAAAAGGCCAAGGAGCTGATCCGGGATGAGGCCAACAAGATGGTCCTGCTGGACGAGATCAATATCGCGCTGCGGTACGATTACCTCGATATCGACGAAGTGGTGCGTTTCCTCGCCGAGGAAAAGCCGTACATGACCCATGTTGTCCTGACGGGGCGGAACGCCAAGGAAGACCTGATCGAGATCGCCGACCTCGTCACCGAGATGGACCTCGTGAAGCATCCGTTCCGCTCCGGGGTCAAGGCGCAGATCGGCGTGGAATTCTGACTCGGGTCGCCCCTGCACGACGGGCCGGGAAAATATGATCAAATTTTGTTTCATTGCTGGCGGCCCCGGCCGGGCCGGCACAGGGTACGGACGACAGTGACCCTTCCTGACCCGGAGACCGCCATGACGGACCGACCTGTTCGTGTCGCGCTCAACGGGTTCGGCCGTATCGGCCGGACCCTGCTGCGCATCCTGCTGCGCGACGCGCCGGATATCGAGCTGGTGCTGATCAACGAGATCGAGCCGCTGCCGACCTGCGCCTACCTGTTCCAGTATGACAGCGTCTTCGGCCCGTGGCCGGGCGAGGTGACGGCGGAGGAGGGCGCGTTGCGCGTCGATGGCCGCCGCATCCCCTTCCATGCCGCGCCGGATCTCAGCACGCTCGACCTGCACGGTGTCGATCTGGTGCTGGAATGCACCGGCATGGGCGGCAAGCGGGCCGTGGCCGAACGCGGCCTTGACGCCGGCGCGCGGGCGGTACTGGTCTCGGGCCCGTCGGCCGAGGCTGATGTCACCTTGGTGCTGGGCGCCAACGAGGGCGATCTGGCGGATCAGCGGATCATTTCCAACGCGTCCTGCACGACCAACGCGCTTGCCCCGCTTGCCCGGCTGCTGGACGGCGCCGTCGGTATCGAAAGCGGCCAGATGACCACCGTGCATTGTTACACCGGCAGTCAGCCCACGGTGGACAAGCCGCGTGATGCCCCCGAACGCAGCCGCGCGGCGGCGCTGTCGATGGTGCCGACAACGACCAGCGCGCAACACCAGACGGGTCTGGTGCTGCCGCAGCTGTCGGGCCGGATCGAGGCGCGCGCCATCCGTGTGCCCACCGCCAGCGTGTCCTGCATCGACCTGACGGTCCAGACCCGCGAACCGGTGACCGAGGCGGCGGTGAACGCGGTGCTGAAATCCGCCGCCGAAAGGTCGCCCGTCTTCGGCTGGACCGAGCAACCGCTCGTCAGTTCGGACCTGCGCGGCCGGTCCGAATCGATCATCCTGTGCGGGCCGGAAACGTCGGTCTCCAACGGCGGGTTGCTCCGGGTCTTCGGCTGGTACGACAACGAGTGGGGCTTTTCCTGCCGGATGGTCGACATGGCGCGGCGCATCGCCGGGCGCTGACCGGGCTCAGCCCCCGTGGGCCTCCAGACTGTCTTGCGGGGCCTCGGCGCGCTCGAACATGCCGTAATCGCGCATGACATGGGCGACGCGCAGCCGGTAATCGGCAAAGACCCCGCCGCGGCCTTCGGCCTGCGCCTTGCGATGCGCGGCAAGGCGCCGCCATTGCTGCACCGCGTCCTCGTTTTCCCAAAACGAGATCGACAACAGCTTGTCCGGGTCGGTCAGGCTCTGGAAACGTTCGACCGAGATGAAACCGTCGATCTGTTCGGCAAGGGGCCGCATCTCGGCCGCGATGTCCAGGTAATGGGCCTGCCGGCCTTCTGCCGGGATGACTTCGAATATGATGGCGATCATGGCGGGCCTCCGGTGCTGGAATCTTGGTCGCGGCAGTCTCGGTGCGGCGCGCGTCAAGTGCAACCGGATTGCGAAACGCGGTGGCCCCGCCGGCACGTCGGGCCAGATTGCACTGGCAATAAGTCCAGTGTAGCGTGCTTTTATGGCGATTTCCGTCGAAACCTTCTTTCTCGACCCCGAAGGCGAGGGCACGCTGCAGGCCCGGATCCAGCAGATGATCGCGCAGGGCATCCTGTCGGGCCGGTTCCGCAAGGGGGAAAAACTGCCCTCGTCGCGCAAGCTGGCCCGGCATCTCGGGGTCAGCCGCATCACCGTGACGCTGGCCTACACCGAGCTTCAGGCGAACGACTACCTCGAATCGCGCGATCGCTCGGGCTATTTCGTGTCGCGCAACGCGCCCGAGCCGCCGCAGTTTCCAGCCCACCACCCGCGGCGGGACACGATCGACTGGAACCGCGCCTTGGGGCGGCGCTACACGGGCGGCGCCACGCCGGAAAAGCCGCAGGACTGGTCGAGCTATCGCTATCCCTTCATCTACGGGCAGACGGATCCGACGCTTTTCGATCATGCCAGTTGGCGGCATTGTGCCCTGCGCGCACTGGGGCAGAAGGACTTCCAGGCGCTAACCAGCGACTACTACGATCAGGATGATCCCAGGCTGATCGAATTCATCGCCCGCCACACGCTGCCCCGGCGCGGTATCCTCGCGGAACCGGGCGAGATCCTGTTGACGATGGGCGCGCAGAACGCGCTGTGGCTGACGGCGCAGGTGCTGCTGACCCAACGGCGCACGGCGGCAATCGAGGAGCCGTGCTATCACGCGCTTCGCGATATCCTGACGCAATCGCGTTGTCATCTGGCCCCCGTCGCGGTGGACCGCGACGGGATGCCGGCCGAGGGCCTGCCGCCGCGCGCCGACGTGATCTTCGTGACCCCCAGCCACCAGTCGCCCACAAACGCCACGATGCCATTGGCGCGGCGCAAGGCCCTGCTGGACAGGGCGCGGGCGATGGACGCGCTGATCGTCGAGGACGATTACGAATTCGAGGTTTCTTTCCTGCGTTCGCCGCTTCCCGCGCTCAAGTCGCTCGATTCCGACGGGCGCGTGATCTATGTCGGCAGTTTCTCGAAATCCATCTTTCCGGGTCTCAGGCTGGGCTATCTTGTCGGGCCGCAGCCTTTCATCCGCGAGGCGCGGGCGCTGCGGGCCAGTGTGCTGCGTCATCCGCCGGGCCACATGCAGCGGACAGCCGCCTATTTCCTGAGCCTTGGCCACTACGACAGCCTTGTGCGGCGGATGGGCCAGGTTTTCGCGGGGCGCCGCAGGGTGATGGAAAACGCGCTCGAGGCGCATGGCCTCGGCGTTGCCGGGCGCGGGGTTTTCGGCGGCAGCTCCATCTGGATGAAAGCCCCCGGGAACGTCGATACCGCCGACCTCGATCGCCGGTTGCGGGCGCGGGGCGTGCTGATCGAGCCGGGACATTCGTTTTTCGGCGGCTCCCGTCCGCCGAGGAATTACTACCGGCTGGCATACTCTTCCATAACGGCCGAGCGCATCCCGGAAGGCATCGGGCGCATCGCAAGCGAATTGGCCGGATGAACGAAGACCACCCGGATCCCGACGTTGACGGCGCCCTTTCGGAATATTTCCTGAAAATGTAATGAAATTAATATTTTATACCGACGGCGGGCGTCTGCCCGGTGCACGGTTTCGCCCGTTGTGCATCCATGTCCGAATTTTCTGGATATATGCTATGATCGCTATTGGCCCTAGAATGCCGCTGGCCCGCCGTTTAGCGTCAGGGTGAAAGTCCGTCCCCCTGAAAACGCGCAGAGCCGAGGATTGCCAGATGAAGATGACGACCGAAGAAGCGTTCGTGAAAACGCTGCAACGCCACGGGATAGAACATGCCTTCGGCATCATCGGCTCGGCCATGATGCCGATCTCGGACATTTTCCCCAAGGCCGGCATTACCTTCTGGGATTGCGCGCACGAGGGCAGCGCCGGCATGATGGCCGATGGTTTCACCCGGGCAACGGGCGGGATGTCGATGATGATCGCGCAGAACGGGCCGGGGATCACCAACTTCGTCACCGCCGTCAAGACCGCCTACTGGAACCACACGCCGCTGCTGCTCGTGACGCCGCAGGCGGCCAACAAGACCATCGGGCAGGGGGGCTTCCAGGAGGTCGAGCAGATGAAACTGTTCGAGGACATGGTCGCCTACCAGGAAGAGGTGCGGGATCCGACGCGCGTTTGCGAAGTGCTCAACCGCGTCATCATGCAGGCCAAGCGCATGAGCGCGCCGGCGCAGATCAACATCCCGCGGGACATGTGGACTCAGGTGGTGGATGTCGACCTGCCCGCGATCATCGATTTCGAGCGCCCGCGGGGCGGTGAGCAGGCGCTGAGCGAAGCGGCCGCGCTGCTGAGCGCCGCGAAATTCCCGGTCATCCTGAACGGCGCCGGTGTCGTGCTGGCGGGCGGAATCGACGCGTCGCGCGCGCTGGCCGAACGGCTGGATGCGCCCGTCTGCGTGGGCTATCAGCACAACGACGCCTTCCCGGGCTCCCATCCGCTTTTCGCCGGGCCGCTGGGTTACAACGGGTCCAAGGCGGCGATGGAACTTATTTCCAGGGCCGACGTGGTGCTGTGCCTCGGCACGCGCCTCAACCCGTTCTCGACCCTGCCGGGCTATGGCATCGACTACTGGCCGCAGGATGCCAGTATCATTCAGGTGGACATCAACCCCGACAGGATCGGCCTGACCAAGAGGGTCAGCGTGGGGATCGTGGGCGACGCCGGAAAAGTCGCGACCGCGATCCTCGGGCAGCTGGATGACGCGGCCGGCGACGCGAACCGCGAGGAGCGCAAGGCGATCATCGCCAAGACCAAGTCGGCCTGGGCGCAGGAACTGTCCAGCATGGACCACGAGGAGGACGACCCGGGCACCAGCTGGAACGCACGGGCGCGCACGGCCAAGCCCGACTGGATGAGCCCGCGCATGGCATGGCGCGCGATACAGCAGGCCCTCCCCAAGGAGGCGATCATCAGCTCGGACATCGGCAACAACTGCGCGATCGGCAACGCCTATCCCAGCTTCGAGGCGGGCCGCAAATACCTTGCGCCCGGCTTGTTCGGCCCCTGCGGCTATGGCCTGCCGTCGATCATGGGCGCCAAGATCGGCCAGCCGGACGTGCCGGTCGTGGGCTTCGCGGGCGACGGCGCTTTCGGCATCGCGGTCAACGAACTGACGGCGATCGGCCGCGCGGAATGGCCGGCGATCACGCATATCGTTTTCCGCAATTACCAATGGGGCGCCGAGAAGCGCAACTCGACCCTGTGGTTCGACGACAACTTCGTGGGGACCGAACTGGACGAGGGCGTGTCCTATGCCAGGATCGCCAAGGCCTGCGGCCTCAAGGGCGTGGTCGCGCGCACGATGGACGAATTGACCGCGGCGCTGGACGAGGCGATCAAGGACCAGATGCAGAACGGCAGGACGACGCTGATCGAGGCGATGATCAACCAGGAACTGGGGGAGCCGTTCCGCCGCGACGCGATGAAAAAGCCCGTCGAGGTGGCCGGGATCGACCCGGCGGACATGCGCCCCCAGCAGGGCGGGTGACACGGCCGCGGGCGCGGGGCGGCCGGACGCCGCGCCGCGGCCCGCCCGGCGTCGTGGTACGCCGGCGGGCGTCATCCGGGGCACATGTTTCCGGTGCAGGTTACAAGACCCGGCAGACAACGCCCGAATCGACCCGACCGAGGACACCATGACCGAGCCCTTCCCGTTCCTTTCCGATACCCCGCCCCATGCGCCCGAAAGGCTTTTGAAACAGGCGCGCGGCCTGCCGCCCATGCGCGTCGCGCTGGTCAATGCGGGGGCCGAGCTGCCCCTCCAGGGGCTGCGCGAGGCCGCCGAGGCCGGGTTTGCCGAGCCCGTCCTGATCGGGGACAAGGCTCGCATCAAGGCATGTGCCGAACGTATCGGCTGGGATATCGCGGATATCCGCCTCGTCCACGCGCCACAGGCCGGGGCCGCGCCGATGGCCGCCGAGCTGGCGCGCACCGGGCAGGTTCAGGCGATCATGAAAGGGCAGATCCACACATCCACCTTTCTCAAGGCGCTCCTGCCGATGGCGGCGGGTCTGCGCGAGGCCGGCGCGCGCTGCGGGCATGTCTTTCACATCACGGCACCGCATTCCGACCGGCCGCTGCTGCTGACCGATGCCGCGTTGAACGTCGACCCCGACATCGAGACGCGGCAGGCCTGCCTGACCCATGCCGTGACGCTGGCGCGCCAACTGGGGATGGAACGGCCCAAGGCCGGCATCCTGTCGGCCAACGAAGATCCGATCCCGTCCTTGCAGAACTCGATGGATGCCGCGGTCATCGCCGACTGGGCCAGGACGGCGCTGCCCGAGGCCGAGGTCGCCGGGCCGATGGCGCTCGACCTGATATTCTCGAAAGAGGCCGCGGACGCCAAGAACTACAGCTCGCCCGTGGCGGGGGATGCCGACATCGTCCTGACGCCGAACATCACCACCGGCAACGCGCTGTTCAAGCTGATGATGCTGGGTATGGGCTGCTGTTGCGCCGGCGTGCTGCTGGGCGCCAAGGTGCCCATCCTTCTCACGTCGCGCGCGCAATCGCCGGCGGCGCGCATCGCGTCGGCGGCGCTGGGCGTGATCGCCGCGGAGGCGCGGCCATGATCCTCGTCGTCAATGCCGGTTCCAGCTCGGTCAAGGTCCAGCTTTTCGATGACGCGCTTGACACGGTGCTTGACGGCGCGGTGTCCGAAATCGGGGGCGATGCGCGGTTCAGACTTGGTGACGACACGCGGCAGGTCGCGGCGCCCGATCACCTGTCGGCGCTGTCGCATCTGCTGGATGCGATGGCGGCACAGGGCGTCGCGCCCGACAGGCTCGACGCGGCGGCGCATCGCATCGTGCACGGGGGCGCCACCCTGACGGCGCCCGTGCGGCTGACAAGGGACGTGCAGAGCCGAATCGCGGCCTGCAATGACCTTGCGCCGCTTCACAATCCGCACAACCTGTCAGGGGTGCAGGCGCTGGCCACGCTGGCCCCCGCGCTGCCGCAATACGGCAGCTTCGACACCGCGTTCCACGTCACCAATCCGGCGGTGGCCACCACCTACCCCATTCCCGAGCCCGAGAGGGCAAAGGGCATTCGCCGCTACGGGTTCCACGGCCTGAGCTATTCCGGGCTTGTCGACGCGCTGCGCCCCGATCTGCCGCGCCGCCTGCTGGCGATGCATCTGGGCAACGGCGTCAGCCTGTGCGGCATCCTCGACGGCCGGTCGGTGGCCTCCTCGATGGGGTATTCGCCGGTGGACGGGCTGGTGATGGGGACCCGGCCCGGCAGCCTCGACAGCATGGCGGTCCTGCGCATGGCCGGAGATCACGGGATCGACGGCGCCACGCACATGCTCAACCATGATTGCGGGCTGCGCGCGCTGGCGGGCACCAACGACATGCAGACGATCCTCGACCGGCCCGACGACGCCGCGCGCTTCGCGGTGGAGCATTTCTGCTACTGGGCGCTGCGCCATGCCGGGGGGGTGATCGCGGCGATGCAGGGGCTCGATGCGATCGCCTTCACCGGCGGCATCGGCGAGAATGCCGCGCCGATCCGGGCCCGGATCATGGACGGGCTGGGCTGGGCCGGCCTGCGGGCGGACAGCGCGGCGAACGCGGCCGGCGCCCGGCAATTGCACGCGCCCGACTCCGCCGTCGCCGCCCTTATCGTGCCGGCCAACGAGGAACGGGTCATCGCCGCCGATGCCCGGCGCCTGATCGAGGCGGGGCAATGACGCCACGGCCCGGATCGCGGCCCGGCCACCGGGTTGCGGGCGTCGGTGCCCGCGCCGCCCCGCGCCGCTGCCATGCCCGGATCGCAAGGAGTGGCGCCCGATCTTTTGGTTTTTCGGGACACGTTTTCGGGAAAACCGAACGATGCAGAAAACGGTCGCCTGACTGCTTGATCTGGCCTACCGTGCAGGCCGCGCAACGCCGGAGCCTTAGATGACCCATCAGCAACCATGGATCGACACGTCGCCCGACGTCTCGGACGAGGTCCGCAAGACGACCTGCTACATGTGCGCCTGCCGCTGCGGGATCGACGTGCACATGAAGGATGGCAAGGTGGCCTATATCGAGGGCAACCGCGACCATCCCGTCAACAAGGGGGTGCTCTGCGCCAAGGGCTCGGCGGGGATCATGCAGGTCAACGCCCCGTCTCGTCTGCGCGCCCCGCTCAAGCGGGTCGGCCCGCGCGGATCGGGCGAGTTCGAGGAGATCTCGTGGGACGAGGCGCTGCAGATCGCGACGGACTGGCTCGAACCGATCCGGCGGGACAACCCCGAGAAACTTGCCTTCTTCACCGGCCGCGACCAGTCGCAATCCTTCACCAGCTATTGGGCGCAGAATTTCGGCACGCCGAACTACGCCGCCCATGGCGGGTTCTGCTCGGTGAACATGGCGGCGGCGGGCATCTACACGATGGGCGGCGCGTTCTGGGAATTCGGCCAGCCCGACTGGGAACGGACCAAGCTGTTCATGATCTTCGGGGTCGCCGAGGACCATGACAGCAACCCCATCAAGATGGGGATCGGCCGGCTCAAGGAGCGTGGCGCCAAGGTCATCGGGGTCAACCCGATCCGGTCGGGCTACAACGCCGTCGCGGATGACTGGGTCGGCATCACGCCGGGCACGGACGGGCTGTTCATCCTGTCACTGGTCCATTGCCTGATGAAAGCCGGCCGGATCGATCTCGACTACCTCGCGCGGTACACCAATGCCCCCTGCATCGTGAACCGGGATTCGAAATCGCCGGATTACGGCCTGTTCCTGCGCGACGCGGCGGGAAAGCCGCAGGTGATCGACCGCCGCACGGGCAAGCTCGCCCCGTTCGACCGGCCCGGGGTGCGCCCGGATCTGCATGCCACCTACCGCGACGGCCACATAACGCACAAACCCGTGCTGCACCTGATGGCCTCGCGCTATCTCGACAAGCAATACGCGCCCGAGGCCGTGGCGGCCCGCTGCGGCGTGCGCGCCTCGAAGATCCGCGCCATCGCCGCGGAACTGGCACGCGTCGCCTTCGACGAGGAGATCGTGCTCGACCGGGAGTGGACCGACTTCCGCGGCGAGAAACACACGCAGATGCGCGGCCGCCCCGTCAGTTTCCACGCGATGCGCGGCATATCGGCCCATTCCAACGGGTTCCAGACCTGCCGCGCGCTGCATGTGCTGCAGATCTTGCTGGGGTCCGTCGAGGTGCCGGGCGGCTTCCGCTTCAAGCCGCCCTATCCCAAGCCGGTCGCGGCCCACCCGACCCCGCATTGCAGGGCCCGGCCCGACTGTCCGCTGGACGGGCCGCACCTCGGGTTCCCGCGCGGGCCCGAGGGGCTGGCCCTCAAGGAGGATGGCAGCCCCGCGCGCATCGACAAGGCGTTCACCTGGGAAAACCCGCTGTCGGCCCACGGGCTGATGCACATGGTGATATCAAACGCCCATGCGGGCGATCCGTACAGGATCGACACGCTGTTTCTCTACATGGCGAACATGGCGTGGAACTCGTCGATGAACACGCGCGGCGTGATGGACATGCTGACCGATACCGACGAGAACGGCGACTACGTCATCCCGCGGATCATCTACTCGGATGCCTACAGCTCCGAAATGGTTGCCTATGCCGACCTGATCCTGCCCGACACGACCTACCTCGAACGGCATGACTGCATCAGCCTGCTGGATCGCCCCATCTGCGAGGCCGACGCGGCCGCCGACGCCATCCGCTGGCCCGTGGTCGAGCCCGACCGCGACGTGCGTGGTTTCCAGACGGTGCTGGTGCAACTGGCCAACAAGCTGAACCTGCCCGGTTTCACCGACGCGAATGGCAAGGCAAGGTACACCGACTACGCCGACTACATCACCAACCACGAACGCAAGCCCGGGGTCGGGCCGCTGGCCGGCTGGCGCATGGGCCCGAGCGGGCTGACCCACGGCCGCGGCGCGCCCAACCCGGCGCAGCTCAACAGTTACATCGCCAATGGCGGTTTCTTCATCAAGCACATCCCCGAGGAGTGCGCCTACATGAAGCCGTGGAACATGGGCTATCAGGACTGGGCCGTGGGCATGGGCATCTTCGACACGCCGCAACCCTACGTCTTCGACCTTTACGTCGAACCGTTGCGCAAGTTCCAGCTCGCCGCCGAGGGGCACGGCGAACGGCAGCCGCCCGACCACTTGCGCGCCCGCATCCGCGAAACGATGGATCCGCTGCCCCTGTGGTATCCGCCCTTCGAGGAAACAACCGCAGACCCGGTGGAATACCCGGTTCACGCGCTGACGCAACGCCCCATGGCGATGTATCACAGCTGGGGCTCGCAGAACGCGTGGCTGCGCCAGATACACGGGCACAACCCGCTCTACCTGCCAACCCGGCTGTGGCGCGAACACGGCTTTTGCGATGGTGACTGGGCGCGCGTCACCTCCGCGCACGGCGAAATCACCGTGCCCGTGGCGCACATGGCCGCCCTCAACGAAAACACCGTCTGGACGTGGAACGCCATCGGCAAGCGCAAGGGCGCCTGGGCATTGTCCGAGGACGCGCCCGAGGCCACCAAGGGGTTCCTGCTCAACCACCTGATCCACGAATTGCTGCCGCCCCGTGGCGACGGGCTGCGCTGGTCGAACTCCGATCCCGTAACCGGGCAGGCCGCATGGTTCGACCTGCGCGTCAGGATCGAGAAGGCGCCCGCGCCGCCGGAATCGCAACCGTCCTTCGGCCAGATCACCTCCCCCGTGGCCGGGGGCCCCGATCACCTCGAATGGAAGGTTGGCAGGTGACCGCGTTTCTTCTTGGTGAAAATACCCCGGGGTCTGGGGCAGCGCCCCAGTCCCGACATCTCAACACGTGCGAGGGCGGATCATGACAACCCTTCCCGACAAAACCGACCGCAAGCTGGGCCTCGTGATCGATCTGGATACCTGCGTCGGCTGTCACGCCTGCGTGGTGTCCTGCAAGGGCTGGAACACGGAAAATTACGGCGCGCCGCTGTCCGACCAGGAGCCGTACGGCGCCGACCCCGCGGGCACCTTTCTCAACCGGGTGCACAGCTACGAGGTACAGCCCGACGAGGGCGCGGCGCAGCTTGTCCATTTTCCCAAGTCCTGCCTGCATTGCGAGGACGCGCCCTGCGTCACGGTCTGCCCCACGGGCGCGAGCTACAAGCGCGTGGAGGACGGGATCGTGCTGGTCAACGAAAGCGATTGCATCGGCTGCGGTCTGTGCGCCTGGGCCTGTCCCTACGGCGCGCGCGAGATGGACGCGGCCGAGGGCGTGATGAAGAAATGCACCCTCTGCGTCGACCGAATCTACAACGAGAACCTCCCCGAGGAGGACCGCGTGCCCGCCTGCGTGCGCACCTGCCCGTCGGGCGCGCGGCATTTCGGCGACCTCGGCGATCCCGACAGCGATGTCAGCCGCCTCGTGGCCGAACGCGGCGGCATGGACCTGATGCCGGAACAGGGCACCAGGCCCGTCAACAAGTACCTGCCGCCGCGGCCCAAGGACCGGATCGAGGCGGCCGACACGCTCGCCCCCTATCTCGACCCCGTGGCGGAAGAGCCCAAGGGCTTCATCGGCTGGCTCGACAAGGCGCTGGAGAAAATCTGATGCACCCGGCGCCCTCCGTCATCATCTTCAGCACGTTGTCGGGCCTCGGGTTCGGGCTGCTTTTCTGGCTGGGCATCGGGCACCCGGCGGTGACCGGCTGGGTCGCCTTCGTCTTCTTCGCGATCGCCTACGCACTGGCGGTGGGCGGGCTTCTGGCCTCGACCTTCCACCTCGGCCGCCCCGAACGTGCGGCAAAGGCGTTCAGCCAGTGGCGGTCAAGCTGGCTCAGCCGCGAAGGCGTGGCGTCGGTCGCGGCGCTGCTCGTCATGGCGCTGCACGGGGCGGGGCTGGTGTTCTTGGGCGAAAGCTGGGTGCTTCTGGGATGGCTGGGCGCCGCGCTGTCGCTGGTCACCGTCCATTGCACCTCGATGATCTATGCCCAGCTTGCCACCGTGCCGCGCTGGAAAACACCGCTCACGCCGTTGCTTTTCCTCGCGCTGTCGCTGGGTGGCGGGGCGCTGCTGGCCGGGCAGGTCACGGCGGCGCTGGTGCTGCTGCCGGTGGCGGGGGCCGTGCAGGTCCTGTGGTGGGTGCGCGGTGACAAGGCGCTTGCCACCAGCGGCACCGACATGGCCAGCGCGACCGGCCTCGGCGGTATCGGCACGGTCCGCGCCTTCGAGCCGCCCCATACCGGCACGAACTACCTGTTGCGGGAATTCGTCTTCCAGGTGGGCCGCAAGCACGCGGCCAAGCTGCGACTGATCGCGCTGGGGATGGGCTATGTCCTGCCGGTGGTGCTGCTTCTGCTGCCGTTCCATCACGTGCTGGCGCTGTTCGCGGTGGTCGGCCACCTTGCCGGGGTCGCCGCCTCGCGCTGGCTTTTCTTCGCCGAGGCCGAGCATGTCGTGGGCCTGTACTACGGCAAGCGCTGAGACAGGCCGCCGCCGGCGCCGGCCGTGGTCATTCCCAGCCGTCGCTCCATTCGTCGACCACGGGGTTGATGCGGGTCTCGCGGAATCGCCGCCAACGCACCCGGATCGCCCAGAAGCCCGCGGCGAGCAATGTCAGCAGAACGATGTTGAACCACGGGATCACGCGCGCGTCCGGGCTGTCGACGGGCCATACCGAAACGGCGTTCGGGAAGATCGAGAAGAACTCGTTGCGCCAGCCGTAATGGCGTATCATCACCCATTGCGGGGTGTCGGCATTCTGCTTCGAGATCAGGTCCGACGCCTCGGCCTGCAGGTTCGAGGTGTCGAACTTGAAATAGGGCGGCCAGCCCCAGCCGGTATCCTCGTTGCGATAGATCATCGGGGCGTCGTCGGTCCGGAATGTCTGGATGAAGAACACGTCGCGGTTTTTGACGGTGGGGTCGCTGCCCGCGTCCGCGTTGGCCCAGAACAGCGCGTTCGAACCCGGATCGACCCGTTTCTCGTAGGTGTCGGTGATGCGCGCCACGTCGTGCTGCGGCAGCGTGTAATGCAGGACCCCGGCCACCAGCAGCCAGAAAGCCGCGATGAAACCCCATTTTACATAGACCATGCAGGCCCCCTTACATGAAATTGGTCACGTAGATGACCGCCACGACGAACACAACCGGCACGACATAGACCAGCAGGATCAGCCGCCGGCGAAGCGACGTGCGGTACTGCGCCATGCCCGCCTCGATATAGGCATCCCTGTCGCCGGGCCTAGCCCCCGCGTCCCATTCGCGCCGCAGTTTTTCCTCACGCACCGAGCGCGCCCAGAGCGAGACGCTGACATAGATCACCGTCAGGAAGATGAAGCCGAAAAACAGCAGTCTCAAGAATGCCAGCATGCCCTGCCCATCTTTTCCGCCGGGTCAGCCCGGCCACCGGAAAGCGGGTTGATCCTGCTTGGCCGGGCCGGGCTTGTCCACCGAAAACGCACGGCACGCCCGGGACAGCCGCGCCCGGCGCGGCCTCAGTGCGCCATCAGGACCGGCAGCTTGGCTTCTTCGAGCATGTAGCGCGTCGCGCCGCCGAAGATCGCCTCGCGAAAGCGCGAATGCCCGTAGGCGCCCATCACGACCATGTCGGCGTCCATGTCCGCGGCATGACGCAGCAGAACGTCGGACACGCGCGGCATCGTCTTGGACAGGACATCGATTTCGACGCGCACACCGTGCCGCGCCAGGTACTGCGACAACAGCCCGCCCGGATCCGACCGGGTCGGGCCGTGCGCCGGCGGGTCCACGACGACCACGTGCACCACGTCGGCCGCGGCCAACAGGGGCATGGCGGCGCGCACAGCGTTCATCGACTCGACGCTTTCGTTCCACCCGATCATGACGCGTTTCGGATGGGCCTCGGGCGCTTCGCCCGGCGGCACGACAAGCGCGGGCGTATGCCCTTCGAAGAGCGCGGATTCGGTGACCGCCTCCAGTTCGGCGCCGCGACCCTCGCCATAGGGCTGCGGCAGGATCACCAGGTCGGAGAACCGCGCCCGCGCGGCAATGTGCCGCCCCAGATCGGCCAGCTGCGCGACGCCCGATTCCGTGCCCCAGCGAATATCGGACAGGCCCAGAACGTGCCGGGCCTTTTCCTTGATCGCCTCGGCCTCCTCGTTGGCGCGGGTGATCGTTTCCTGCAGGACGACGGCACTGGCGCCGGCATAATAATAGCCTGTCTGGCTGCGGTCCACGCCCATGCAGAGCACATCCAGATGCGCGTCGTGCGCCCGTGCAATCGCCATCGCGTGTGCCAGCGTCTCGTCAACCAGCGCGTCATCCGTCAGGACGGAAAACAGGCAATTATAACTCATGTCGCATTCCTTACGTCTTGTTCGTCTGGCAAGATTGATTGCACGGATTCGAAAGACCCGCCTTGATGCGCGTCAACAAACGGATGACACCGTTTTGATACAGATCAAGGCAGGCATTTCGCACCGGCAGCATTAACGGCGCGGTATGAAACGCGCCTGCGCGGGTCGGGGGGACCCGTGCGGAAATGACGAAGGGACGCAAGATGACGAACTATATCAAGCTGATCGCGCTTGGCCTGATCACGCTGTTTGCGTTGATCGCGGCCAACTACGCGCGCGATCTGGCCTATCTGGTCAACGCGCTGACGGTCGCGCTCGTGGCCGGCGGGCTTTTCCTGTGGGTGTTGCGCCACACGGATGAACCAGTGCCCAACGTGGACCTGTCGGGCCAGTACATGGACGGCGTCGTGCGCGCCGGCGTGGTCGCGACCGCCCTGTGGGGCGTGGTCGGTTTCCTGGCGGGCACGTTCATCGCCTTCCAGCTGGCCTTTCCGGGGCTCAATTTCGAATGGGCGCAGGGCTACATGAATTTCGGCCGGTTGCGGCCTCTGCATACCTCGGCGGTGATCTTCGCCTTCGGCGGCAACGCCCTGATCGCGACATCGTTCTACGTGGTGCAACGCACCTCGGCGGCACGGCTCTGGGGCGGCAACCTGGCGTGGTTCGTCTTCTGGGGCTATCAGCTTGTCATCGTGCTGGCGGCGACCGGTTATCTGCTGGGCGCCACGCAATCGCGCGAATACGCCGAACCGGAATGGTACGTTGACTGGTGGCTGACCATCGTCTGGGTGGCATACCTCGCCGTTTTCCTCGGCACGATCGTCAAGCGCAAGGAACGCCACATCTACGTGGCCAACTGGTTCTACCTGTCCTTCATCATCACCGTCGCGATGCTGCACATCGTCAACAACCTCAGCATCCCGGTCTCGATCTGGGGGTCCAAATCCGTCGCGCTCTTCTCGGGCGTGCAGGACGCCATGACGCAGTGGTGGTACGGCCACAACGCCGTCGGCTTCTTCCTGACGGCGGGTTTCCTCGGGATGATGTACTACTTCGTGCCGAAACAGGCCGAGCGCCCGGTCTATTCCTACAAGCTGTCGATCATCCACTTCTGGGCGCTGATCTTCATCTATATCTGGGCCGGTCCGCACCACCTGCACTACACCGCGCTGCCCGACTGGGCCTCGACGCTGGGCATGGTGTTCTCGATCGTGCTGTGGATGCCGTCCTGGGGGGGCATGATCAACGGCCTGATGACGCTGTCCGGCGCGTGGGACAAGCTGCGCACCGACCCGGTGATCCGGATGATGGTGATCTCGGTCGGCTTCTACGGCATGTCCACCTTCGAGGGGCCGATGATGTCGATCCGCGCGGTGAACTCGCTGTCGCACTACACTGACTGGACGATCGGGCACGTGCATTCCGGCGCGCTCGGCTGGAACGGCATGATCACCTTCGGTGCGCTCTACTTCCTCGTGCCGAAACTGTGGAACCGTGCACGGCTTTACTCGCTCTCGATGGTCAGCTGGCACTTCTGGCTCGCCACGATCGGCATCATCCTCTACGCCGCGTCCATGTGGGTGACCGGCATCATGGAAGGTCTGATGTGGCGCGAAGTGGATGCCAACGGCTTCCTCGTGAACTCCTTCGCCGACACGGTGGCGGCCAAGTTCCCGATGTACGTGGTGCGCGGCCTTGGCGGAGTGCTCTACATCACCGGTGCAATCATCATGTGCTACAACCTTTACATGACCGTCCGGCGGAACCCGGCTGTTGAAAGCAGCCATTCCGCGGTCCCGGCCGAATAAGAGAAGGGACCGACCAATGGCAATCCTGGACAAACACGCGATCCTCGAGAAGAACATCACGCTTCTGACGATCTTCGCCTTTCTCGTGGTGACGATCGGGGGCATCGTTCAGATCGCACCGCTTTTCTGGCTGGAAAACACCATCGAGGACGTGGAGGGCATGCGCCCCTACACCCCGCTGGAGCTGACCGGGCGTGACATCTACATCCGCGAAGGCTGCTATGTCTGCCACAGCCAGATGATCCGGCCGATGCGCGACGAGGTGGAGCGTTACGGCCATTACAGCCTCGCGGCGGAATCGCAGTACGACCACCCGTTCCAGTGGGGCTCCAAGCGCACCGGGCCCGACTTGGCACGCGTCGGCGGCCGCTACTCGGACGAATGGCACGTGGACCACCTGCGCGACCCGCAATCGGTGGTGCCGGAATCGGTCATGCCGAAATACGGCTACCTCGAGGACCGGATGATCGAGCCGGAATACATCGAGGACCGGCTGCGCACCGACGCGTTCGTGGGCGTGCCGTATACCGAGGCGATGATCGAGAACGCGGCCGACGATTTCCGGGCGCAGGTCGATCCGTTCGGCGATACCGAGGGGCTGTCAGAGCGCTACGGTGACAAGGTGAACGTGCGCAATTTCGACGGTCAGGCCGGTATTTCCGAGGCCGACGCCCTGATCGCGTATCTGCAGATGCTGGGCACGCTGGTCGATTTCTCGACCTTCACGCCAGTGGCCAGCCGCTGAGGAAGGTGACGAGATGGAAACATATTCCCTGCTCCGCCAGTTCGCCGACAGCTGGATGCTGCTGTTCCTCTTCGTGTTCTTCATCGGTGTCGTGATCTGGGTGTTCCGCCCGGGCGCAACCAAGACATACGAGGAACCGTCAGGCATCCCCTTCCGGCACGAAGACAAACCCGCCGGTGACGGCGAATCCGACGCCAGTGACGGCGACCCCGACGCCAAGGAGGCGTGAGACGACATGGCCAAGAAACCGACCAAGAAGCAGGAGCCGGAAACCACCGGGCACGAGTGGGACGGCATCCAGGAATACAACAACCCCTTGCCGCGCTGGTGGCTGTGGGTATTCTATGCCACCATCATCTGGGGCATCTGGTATACCATCGCCTATCCCGCATGGCCGGGCATCAAGGACGCGACGGCGGGCTACATGGGCTGGTCCACCCGCGAGAACGTGGCCCAGGACATCGCCGAGGCCGAGGCGGCCAACGCCCAGATCAACGAGAAGCTGGCGTCGGTGGAACTCGCGGCGATCACGACCGACCCGGAATTGCAGGGCTATGCCCGCTCCGCCGGGGAGGCCGTCTTCAAGACATGGTGCGCGCAGTGCCACGGCTCGGGTGCGGCGGGGGCCAAGGGGTATCCCAACCTGATCGACGATGCGTGGCTCTGGGGCGGCAAGATGGAGGATATCCATCACACCGTCGCCCACGGCATCCGGAACGAGGAGGACCCCGACGCCCGGTACTCGGAAATGCCCGCCTTCGGTGACATACTCGCCGAGGAGGAAATCGACCAGGTCGCCAACTACGTGATGACGCTGTCGGGCGGCACGCCGCGCGACGCGACCGCCGCCGCCGCCGGCGAGGAGCTGTTCGTCAACAACTGCGCGGCCTGCCACATGGAAGACGGCAGCGGTGACCAGTTCCAGGGGGCGCCCGCGCTCAACGACGCGATCTGGCTCTATGGCGGGGATTTCGCGACCATCAAGGAAACCGTCACCAATTCGCGGTACGGCGTCATGCCCCCGTGGAACGAACGGTTGAGCGAGTCCGAGATCCGCGCCGTCTCGGCCTACGTCCACCAGCTTGGTGGCGGCGAGTGACACAAGAATGCCCCGGGGCGCCCGATGTGGCGTCCCGGGGTCAGGCACCGGCCCTTCCGTCCTGTTCGCGCGTTTCCTGGAATGGCCGGTGCCACATCATCTTGCCGCGGGCCGCGATGTAAGGCCTTTTTTCAGACGGCGCTGACCACCACGATCATCGCCAGCACGTAAATCAGGATACCTCCACCGATCAGGAAATAGTGGAAGCGGCTGATGACCGATGCCTTGGCAAGGTTCTTGGCCTGGTCGAAAAGGTCGGGCCACGTGTAGCTGACAAAATCGCCCTGCGTGAAGAGCGCCTTTATGCGCCCCTCGTCATCGACTACCGGCAACCGCCGGAACCGCTCGTTTGACATGATGCGCAGCCAATCCAGCATCTGGTCGTCCTCGCGCGCCAACCTCGGCTCGCGTGTCATGATCTCGCCCAGTGTCACGGTGCTCGGGTCGAGTGCCTTGCCGACCAGCTTGTTCATGATGTCGCGTTCCGTCACCACGCCCTCGATCCGGCTGTCGGCATCGGTGATGATGATACAGCCGTAATTCTTGGCCGACATCTCCTTGACCGCCTCGGCCACGGTTGCCCCGGCATTGCTGGTGAGCGGGCGGGGTTTGCTTGCATACTCGGCGCGATCTTTCAGGCGTGCACCGTTGCGTTCGGCGATTCCCGGTTGCGGCTGCGACATCGAGGCCTCCTGACATGGTGTCAAATCTCGACAAGAGCATAGGGCGGCAAACGGTCGCGTCAAAAAATGCGGACCGGGCCGCCGGGGCGGCCCGGCCTCGAACCGGTGGTGATCGCTGCGAAGACACCAATCTTCAGTCGCGGCGGCGGCCTTCGGTATGGGCGACCAGTTCGGCGGGGCTGCGGGTGTCAAAGGCCGGACCCTTGCGCCAATGTCCCGGTGCGCCCCAGTGCACGCGGGCGTCTGTGCGGGCGGCGGTCATGAAAGAATTGGCGAATATTTTGAGCATGGCGTTTCCTTTCTGAATCTGGTTTTGTGCGCTCTGTATGGCGCAACGCGTGGCGCTACGCGACTCAGGAAAAATTCAAAACTGTAAGCAGGGGTTACATTCATGAACTGGCTCGAACTGCCACCCCTTACGGCGCTGCGCGCCTTCGCCGCCCTGGCCGAGACGGGATCGACCATGTCGGCCGGGGCGGCCCTGAATGTCAGCCATGCCGCGATCAGCCAGCAGGTGCGGTCGCTGGAGACACACATGGGCGTGGCGCTGGTCGACAGGACGGGCCGGGAACTGATGCTGACGTCCGAAGGCCGCCAGCTTGCCGACGCGTGCAGCGTCGGGTTCGGCGCCATCGCCCGGATGACCGCGGCGCTGAGCGCGGCCGACGCCGACCGCCCCCTTCAGATCAGCACGACGCCCAGCTTCGCGGCGCATTGGCTGATGCCGCGCCTTTCCGATTTCCGCGAGGCGCATCCGAGAATCGACCTGATGATCGACCCGACGCCGCGGATCGTCCCGATCGAGCCGGGCGGCATCGACATCGCCATCCGCTACGGCACCGGCGATTGGCCGGGGCTGGATTCGCGGCCGCTGTTCGAGACGCCCATCGTCGCCGTGGCCGCGCCCGAACTGGTCGCGGGCCGCGACGTGTCCGAGCCGGCGGACCTGACGGGTTTGCCGTGGCTGCAGGAATTCGGCACAACCGAGGCCAGCGACTGGCTGCGCCGCCGGGGTGTGACCCGGGACCGCGAGGGCGGGCTGACGCAGGTGCCGGGCAACCTGTTGCTCGACGGTCTGCGCAACGGCTACGGCGTGGCGGTGACGGTTCGTGAATGGGTGCGCCACGACATCGACGCCGGCCGCCTGCTGGAGCTGTTCAGGGACGGGGGCGCCGCGGGATATCACATCGTGACGCGCCCCGGTGTCCTGCGACCGCCCGCCCGGTCCTTCGCGGCATGGCTGCGCAAGCAGGCGCGCAATTCTGCCGCACTTGAATAAGATCACTTTCAGAGTCAGAATTTGATACATGTCAAAGCCGCTGACGGGCCCTGCTGACAAAAGCGATTGCACAGTTTCCCGACACCCGGAGTGATTCCGTTGGCCGATACACAGCCCGACGCACCGCAAAGCCTCTATGCCGCCCGCGAACCGGTATTTCCCAAGAAGGTCTTCGGCAAGTTCCGCAATCTCAAGTGGGTGATCATGATCGTCACCCTGGGGATTTATTATGTCACCCCGTGGATCCGCTGGGACCGCGGCCCGAACCTGCCCGATCAGGCGGTGCTCGTGGATCTGGCCAACCGCCGCTTCTATTTCTTCTGGATCGAGATCTGGCCGCATGAATTCTATTTCATCGCCGGGCTTCTGGTCATGGCCGGGCTGGGGCTGTTCCTGTTCACCTCGGCGCTCGGCCGGGTCTGGTGTGGCTATGCCTGCCCCCAGACGGTCTGGACCGACCTTTTCATCCTCGTCGAGCGCTGGATCGAGGGCGACCGGAACGCCCGGCTGCGCCTGCACCGGCAGAAGAAATGGGATTTCCGCAAGCTGCGCCTGCGCCTTGGCAAGTGGGTCACGTGGCTGTTGATCGCGGTCGCGACCGGCGGGGCGTGGGTGTTCTATTTCACCGATGCGCCGACGCTGCTGGTCGACCTCTTCACGCTGGACGCGCACCCGATTGCCTATACCACCATCGCGGTGCTGACCGGCACGACCTTCTTCTTCGGCGGCTTCGCGCGTGAACAGATCTGCATCTATGCCTGCCCGTGGCCGCGCATCCAGGCCGCGATGATGGACGAGGACACGCTGACCGTCGCCTACCGCGAATGGCGCGGCGAGCCGCGCAAGCATTCCGAGGAAGTCCAGAACGGTGCCGAGCAGGGCGACTGCATCGATTGCATGGCCTGCGTCAACGTCTGCCCGGTGGGGATCGACATCCGCGACGGGCAGCAGCTTGAATGCATCACCTGCGCCCTGTGCATCGACGCCTGCGATGACATCATGGCCAAGATCGGCAAGCCGCGCGGCCTGATCGACTACATGGCGCTGACCGACGAACAGGCCGAACGCGAAGGCGGACAGGCCACGCCCGTCTGGAAGCACGTGTTCAGGCCACGCACCGTGCTCTACACGTCGCTTTGGTCCCTCGTCGGCGTGGGGCTGCTGTTTGCCCTGTTCATCCGGCCCGATATCGACATGACCGTGGCGCCGGTGCGCAACCCGACCTTCGTCACCATGTCCGATGGCTCCATCCGCAACACCTACGAGGTGCGGCTGCGCAACAAGCACGGCGAGGAACGGCCCTTCAAGATGTCCGTCACCGGGCACAACGCGGTGCGTCTCCAGCTCGAGGGCACGCCCTACAGCACGGTGAACGTGCCGGCCGACACGGCCATGCTGCAACGGGTCTATCTGGTCGCGCCGCCGGGATCCGACCCGGCCCGGCAGGACCGCACGGAACTGCGCCTGTGGGTCGAGGACATCTCGAACGGCGACCGGGCCCACAAGGACACTGTTTTCAACGGAAAGGCGAACTGATGAGCGAACGGCGCATAACGGGCAAGCACGTGTTCATCGGCTTCGCGGCCGCCTTCACGGTGATCATCGGCGTCAACCTCGTGCTGGCCTTCTCGGCGGTGAACACCTTTCCGGGGCTCGAGGTCAAGAATTCCTACGTCGCCAGCCAGACGTTCAACGAACGCAAGGCGGCGCAGGAATCGCTCGGCTGGGACGTGTCGGCGCATCACAAGGGCGGCCTGCTGACCCTGCGCATCACCGATGAGGCGGGCGAACCCGTACAGGTGGGCCGGCTGGACGCCACTGTAGGGCGGGCCACGCATGTCTTCGACGACAAGACACCGGATTTCACCTTTGACGGACGCGCCTACGTGGCCCGCGTGCCGCTGGGTGACGGCAACTGGAACATCCGGATGGAGGCCACCGCGCTGGACGGTACCGAGTTCCGCCAGCGCGTGGTCCTGATCAAGGAATGACACCGTGACGGCCACGATGCGCCCTTCGCCGGTCTCGGCCTGCCCGGCCTGCGCGGCCGCCCCGGCCGCCGAGGCCGCGGCGGAACTGCCCGACAACGCGCAGATCGCGCTCAGCCTGCCGACGATCCACTGCTCGGCCTGCATCACGCGGATCGAGAAGGCGCTGAACGCGCATCCGGGCGTGACCTCGGCGCGGGTGAACCTCACGCTCAAGCGCGCCAGCATCGAGGCGGCGCCGGACGTGACCGCGGCCGAGATGAAGGGGCTGGTCGAATCGCTGGGCTACGAGGCGCACGAGCTGGACCCCGGCACGCTGTCGGCCACGGCCACCGACAAGGCCGGGCGCGACCTGCTGATGCGGCTCGCCGTGGCCGGCTTCGCCAGCATGAACGTCATGCTGCTGTCGGTGTCGGTCTGGTCGGGCGCCGAGGGGCCGACGCGCGACCTTTTCCACTGGATCTCGGCCGCCATCGCCATGCCCGCGATCGCCTTTTCCGGCCAACCGTTTTTCCGCAACGCGTGGGCGGCGCTCAGCAAGCGACAGCTCAACATGGACGTGCCGATCACGCTGGCGATCCTGCTGGCGGTGGTCACCTCGCTGTGGGAGACATCGCTGTCGGGCGAACACGCCTATTTCGACGCGGCCATCGCGTTGACCTTCTTCCTGCTGGCGGGGCGGTACCTTGACCATCGCACGCGGGCCATCGCGCGGTCGGCCGCCGAGGAACTGACCGCGCTGGAGGTGCCCCGCGCCCTGCGGCTGGACCCGGACGGCGAGGAACGGACGGTCAACGTGGCCGACCTCGCGGTGGGCGACCTGGTGCGCGTGCGCCCCGGTGGCCGGATGCCCGTGGACGGCGAGATCGTCGAGGGCACGTCGGAAATCGACCGGTCGCTCCTGACCGGGGAAACCGTGCCCGCCTTTGCCACCGAGGGGCAGGCCGTCTCGGCGGGCGAGGTCAACCTGACCGGTCCGCTGACGATACGGGCGACGGCCGTGGGCAGCGACACGTCGCTGCACCGCATGGCCGACCTCGTGGCGATCGCGGAATCGGGCCGCTCGCGCTATACCTCGCTGGCCGACCGGGCGGCGAAGCTCTATGCGCCGGGCGTGCACATCCTGTCGGCGCTGGCTTTCGTCGGCTGGTATGCCTACACGTGGGACATGCGCACGGCGCTGAACATCGCCGCCGCGGTGCTGATCATCACCTGCCCCTGCGCGCTGGGCCTCGCCGTGCCGGCGGTGACGACGGCGGCCAGCGGCCGGCTGTTCCGCCGGGGGATGCTCATCAAGCACGAGACCGCGCTGGAACGGCTGGCGCAGGTCGATACGGTGGTCTTCGACAAGACCGGCACGCTGACCGCGGGGACGCCCGTGCTCACGAACCTCGCGGCCCTGCCGCGCCGCGAGGTGGAGGTGGCGCTGGCACTGGCCGAAGGGTCGTCGCACCCGCTCGCGCAGGCCATCACCCGCGCGGCGCGCGAGGCCGGTTTCGCCGCC